>JAQICK010000217.1 GCA_027858595.1 Melioribacteraceae bacterium | reverse complement strand
AAGTTTAACATGGGGAGGACTATATATTGGCATATTTGGAGGGCAGCCAATTTATATATTTGTCTTTACCCTGAATCGCTGAATATGGCTAAAACTATTGAATAATTTAGGAAAGTTGAGTAATTTTGCAATTATAAAAAAATGAAGTATTTTTACTTCTATAAAATTTTAAAATGTTTTTATTAATGATAAATATATATGGAGGAAATAATGTCAACTAAAATTGGTATTAATGGATTTGGAAGAATTGGTCGTCTAGTATTTAGACGTGCAATGGAATTAGACGGAGTAGAAGTTGTAGGAATTAACGATTTACTAGATGTAGATTATATTGCTTACATGTTAAAATATGATTCTACTCACGGAAGATTTAATGGTGAAGTTTCTGTTGTTGATGGTAACTTACTTGTTAACGGAAGCACAATTAGAGTTTCTGCTGAAAGAAATCCTGCAGACTTAAAATGGAACGAAGTTGATGCAGAATATGTTGTTGAATCAACTGGACTTTTCTTAACAAAAGAGAAAGCTCAAGCCCACATTGATGCTGGTGCTAAAAAAGTTGTATTGTCAGCTCCTTCAAAAGATGATACTCCAATGTTTGTTATGGGTGTTAATCACGAATCTTATAATGGCGAAGACATTGTTTCTAATGCATCTTGCACTACAAACTGTTTAGCTCCTGTTGCAAAAGTGCTAAACGATAAATTTGGAATTGAAAGTGGTTTAATGACTACAATTCATGCAACTACTGCAACACAAAAAACTGTTGATGCTCCTTCATTGAAAGATTGGAGAGGCGGACGCGGTGCTGGACAAAATATTATTCCTTCATCAACTGGTGCAGCTAAAGCTGTTGGTAAAGTTATTCCAGAACTTAATGGTAAACTTACTGGAATGAGTTTTAGAGTTCCAACTCCAAATGTTTCTGTTGTTGATTTAACAGTAAATCTAAAAACACCAACTACATACGAAGCAATTAAAGCCGCTATGAAAGAAGCTTCTGAAACAAATCTTAAAGGAATTTTAGGATATACAGAAGACGCTGTTGTTTCTAATGACTTCTTGGGTGAAGAAAGAACTTCTGTATTTGATGCAGATGCTGGAATTATGTTAAATGAAACTTTTGTTAAAGTTGTTTCTTGGTATGATAACGAATGGGGATACTCATGTAAAGTTGTTGACCTAGTGCAATATATGGCGAGCAAATAAAATTAGTATTCTTAATTTTAAAGACGGCTTTTGCCGTCTTTTTTTTTATCAAATTTTAGAGAGGAAACAATGAATAAATTAACAATTGATGATGTACAATTAAATGGTAAACGTGTTTTAGTGCGTGTCGATTTTAACGTGCCGTTAGATGAAAACCAAAATATTACTGACGATAAAAGAATTACTGCTGCCTTACCAACAATAAAAAAAATAATTAAAGATGGTGGAAAAGCAATTTTAATGAGTCATCTTGGAAGACCAAAAGGTGAAGTGAAAGCTGAGTTCAGTTTAGCTCCTGTAGCTAAGAAACTTAGTGAACTATTAAGTAAAGATGTAAAGCTTGCTTCGGATTCCGTTGGTGCTGATGTTGAAAAATTAGTTGCTGATTTAAATGATGGTGATGTTCTTCTTCTTGAAAATCTTAGATTCCATAAAGCAGAAACTGATAATGGAGAAGAGTTTGCTAAAGCCCTTGCTGCTTTTGGTGATATTTATGTTAACGATGCTTTTGGAACTGCTCACCGTGCTCATGCTTCAACAGAAGGTGTTACCAAGTTTATTGATACTTGCGTTGCAGGATATTTAATGCAAAAAGAATTGGATTATCTACACAGTGCAATTGCTGAACCCAAAAGACCTTTCACTGCAATTTTAGGTGGAGCAAAAATTACAGGCAAAATTGATGTAATAGAAAAACTTCTTGAAAAGGTTGACACGCTTATTATCGGTGGGGGAATGGCGTATACATTTTATAAAGCACAAGGATTTGAAATAGGAACATCGCTATTGGATGCTGATAAAGTTGAAATGGCGAAAGAGATGCTTGGGAAATTTAGTGAATCAAATGTTAAAGTTCTATTACCAACAGACGTTAAGATTGCAAAAGATTTTGATAATAACTCTCCCTCGGAAATAGTAAAAGTTAATGCAATGCCATCTGACCAAATGGGCTTGGATATTGGACCAGAGACAATTGAACTTTTCAGTAATGAAATTAAAAAAAGTAAAACAGTTGTTTGGAATGGTCCAATGGGAGTTTTTGAATTCTCTAACTTTGCCGATGGAACTAATGCAGTTGCAAATGCTTTAGTTGAAGCAACAGAAAATGGAGCAATTACAATTGTTGGTGGTGGAGATTCTGCTGCTGCTATTAAAAAAGCAGGACTCGATGAAAAAGTTTCCCACGTATCAACTGGTGGTGGAGCTTCATTAGAGTTTTTAGAAGGGAAAATTCTTCCCGGAGTTGAAGCATTAACAGATGCATAAAATTATAAAATAGTTGTTCTCGTATTAATTATGGGAACAACTATTTGTTTTCCCTAGCCGAAATAAAATACTCATTAAAAATTATATACTAGTTAATTCATTTATTTTATTAATTAGAACATCTTTTGAAAAGGGTTTTGACATATAGAAATCAACACCAGCATCATAAGCGTTTTTTTTGTCACGACTATAAGCGTGAGCAGTAACACAAAGGATTGGCGTGCCCTTATGTAATGGTAATTCTTTTATTTCTTGAGTTAACTGTAATCCGTCTTTTTCTCCTCTCAATGAAATATCCATTAAAATGATATCATATTTTTTATCAACAAATCTTGAGTAAAATAACTCAGCAGAATCACAATAATCAATTTCATAAATTTTATGTAGCAATGTTCTCATTGCATCTTGGGAAAGCATATCATCTTCCATTAGTAAAATATTTTTAATTATATAACCTCGCTATTAAAGATCAAACTAAATTTTGTGCCTATATTTTTTTTACTCTCTACAGAAATATCAGCGTTAATTAATTCACAATATTTTTTAACTAATGCAAGTCCGAGACCATTACCGTCAAATTTTCTTCCGTAACCTTGTTCTTCTTGTAAAAATGGTTCAAATAAAACATTTTGGAAATCATCTGTCATTCCAATACCAGAATCTAAAACTTCTAAAGTAAGTTTAGCATTACTATTTCTATACAATGAAACTTTTACTTGTCCTTTAGCTGTAAATTTAATTGCATTATCAATAAGATTAGAAACAATGTGAGTTATACAATATTCATCTGAAAATAGTTTAGAGTCATTAACCTTTGAATGAAAAGAAAAAGATAAGCCCTTATTTTCTGCTAGAATCTTGTGATCTACTATTATGGGTTGAATTATTTGCGTTATCAAATCAATTTCCATATTCCAAAGCTCAAATGAGCCGGTTTGAATTGCTGACATATTAAGGATTAAATCTATAGTTCTGATTATACGCTTTGAGGCAATATCTAAGCTATCAAAACATCCATGGAAATCCGCATCAACTTTATTATATAGTTCCTCCCTTAATAAAGAAGAATTATTCACGATTATATTAAGCGGGGTTCTAATTTCGTGCGATATTTGTGCAAGAAATTCTGTTTTAAGCTTTTCTGATTCTTCAGCTTTTTCTTTTGATTCAATCAATTCTAGCTCGGTTAGCTTACGCTCAGTTATATCCCTAAAAATACTAAGCGATAATGTTGGTTGATTTTCAATTTCTAAAAATGTATTGGATAATTCAAGAAATAGTTTTGTACCATTATAAAGTGTAATTTCAGTTTCTAAAAATTCGGGAATTTCGCGAGCACGAAATCGTTTTTGATGTTTATTCAAAATGTCTGCTTGTCTATCTTCTTGGTAGATAACTGACATTGGGTTCCCTTCAATTTCAGCTTGCGATTTCTTCATCAGCTTGCAATATGCATCATTAACCAAAATTGCAATTCCTTTTTCATTTGTAATTCGCATTCCATCTGTACTATTTTCCCAAACTGAACGGAACTTCTTTTCGCTCTCTTTTAATAATTCTTCGGCCTGTTTGCGCACTGTGATGTCTAACAAGAAACTTTGCATTCCAATTACATTTCCAACTTCATCCTTTAATGAAATTGAATTATTTAATACCGTGATAATTTCACCATTTTTTCTAATAAGTTGGTGTTCAAAATTTACAAGATTATCGCCACTTAATAAATTTTCATGGGCAGGCAACACAGCTTCTGTATTTGCATCAACATCTGGCATTGATAGTTTTAGCAACTCTTTTTTTGAATAACCTAAAAGTTGAATACCTGCCAGATTTGCATCAGTAAATTCCTTTTTGTTATTAAAAGTATAAATTGAGGTTAAAGAATTATCAACAATAGTTTTATATTTTATCTCGCTCTGTATTATTTTTTCTTCTGATTCTATACTTTCGGTAATATCCTGAACCATTCCTATTGATTTAATTACTTCACCACATTCATTCAATATGTGGATACATTTTTCACGAACAAGTCTAATTTCTCCATCACTCCGATTAACTCGATGAGTTATATCATAAGGCATCTTATTTTTTACAGAATCTGTATATAATGTACTTAGCTCTTCTCTATCATCAGCGTGAACTCTTGCAAGAAATGCATCATAAGTAACAGTAAATTCTTGTGGTTTATACCCAAATATTCTAAAAGTTTCGTCTGTCCATGTAAGTATATTCGATTTCAGCTCAATTTCCCAACTACCTACATTAGCTATTTCTTGTGTTTTGTTTAATAAATATTCGCTTTGTTTAAGATTATTCTCGGAATTGCTCCTTTCTATTTCTGCAACAACTTTATCACTAAAAACATTAAATATTGCTTCAGTTAGATCTGAATTTGGAATTGCTTTTTCATTTAGGACGACTATAATGCCAATGGGTTGGTTATTTTTAGAAAATAAGGGAGTACCTAGGTATCCTTCAATGCCCAATTGAACAAGTAATATGTCTTTTGGAAAAAGCTGCTGCACTCCAGAAGAATGTACACATGTTGATCTTCCCACTACCTTCTCACACGGTGTATCTTTCAGATCATATTCAAAGGGAGTTAAAAATTCACCTTTCCCGAATCCGCCAACTACTTTTACTTTTTCGTTATTTCCACCCAGTTCGCCAACAAAGACATAATCAACTTGAAGAGTTTTAGCTATGTGAGCTGAAACTTTTTCAAAAAGATCTTTACCGGTTTCATGAGAAAATGTTTTAACAATTGCTCTTAAAGCATCTTCAACCCTTTTCTGGTCTTCAAGAATGCTTAGTAATGCAAGTCGTGTTTTATTTTCTCTATCTTCCATAGTATTTTCCAATTGAGCTTTTGCAAGTAAGTTATTGTAAAAGAAAATAATTTTTATTGTTTATCGTATTTTTTTGGTTCACCTAATTTTTCAAGCAATTCATTTACTTCTTTTTTTAGCTCTAATACTCTACCTTCTCTTCCAAGAAAGATATTTTGCCATCTTCGTAGTTCATCTAATTGGTCCAAAATCTTTTTTTCAGATTCTTTTCGTTGAGTTATATCGCGAATAATTCCAACAATTCCTATTCGTTCTTTACCTTCATCTTTCATAAGCCCTAGAGAAACTTCTGCTGGAAAAAGAGAACCATCTCGCCTCATTCTATCAGTTTCAAATGATTTTAAGTATTTGTCCTTCATTACTTTTAAATCCATTTCTTCACGTTCTTCTATCAAGTGTTGAGGTATTATTGTAGATATTGGTTGACCAATAATATCTTTCTCTTTATAATTAAACATTCTTGTTGCCGATTCATTAAATGAAGTAATAATACTTTCTGAATTGACAGATATTATAGCATCACTTGCACAAGAAATTACTGCTTTATATTTCTCTTTAGATTTCCACAACTCTTTTAGAGCTATTTCTGTGTCGTTCATCTTGTTTTCAAGTTTTCTTACTAGAACTTCATTATATTCTTTTAAGACAATAGTTTCAGATTCATCTATTAGTTCATGTGGATGAGTATTGTTTTTTTCAATAGTTATTAAAACATCCTTTATAATTTCAATAAACGTATCTGGGTCACTGGGTTTAAGAATAAACCTATCCGCACCTATTCGGAGAGCAAAAACTTCATCTTTAGGATCAGTATAAGTTGCGGTGTAAAAAACAAAAGGAATATTTTTAAGAAGATCATGTGCTTTCCACTTTTTACATAAAGTGAAACCATCCATTACTGGCATAAGAATATCGCTAATAATTAAATCTGGTGGATTATTTATTGCAGATTCCAAAGCTTCTTCACCATTGATAGTGGAAGTAACGGTGTATCCGTATCCCTGCAAAAGACTTTCGAGCAAATAAAGATTTTCTTCTTTGTCATCAACAATTAGAATTTTAGTTTTCATGATTTCCTCATTTAGCTGTGTTTATTATTTCTTTCATTTTAGCAATAAAATTTTCTGGATCAACAGGTTTCTCAATATATCCTGTTGCACCTGCTGCTAGAACTCTTTCTTTATCGCCGAGCATTGCATAAGATGTAACAGCTATAATTGGAGTATTTTTTAAGTCCTCACATCCTCTTAATTTACGAGCAACAGTGTAACCATCCATTTCTGGTAATTGTATATCTAGTAGTATAATATCTGGTTGGTTTTTTATTGCTGAAGTAATTCCATCTTCGCCCGTGAATGCTTGAATTACTTCGTAATTGTTCTCCTCCAAAAGAAACGCAAGCATATACATGTTTTGTATGTTGTCCTCAATTATTAAAATTTTTGTTTTCATTATTTTCCCATTTTAAGTATAAAGAAAGAGCGTATCACGCCAAGACTCCAAGAACGCAATTTGTGAGAGAACCTTTTCACTCAAATACACTAAGAACGCCAAGTTTGTTTTTAAAATCTCTTTGCGAGCTTTGCTACTTTGCGAGAGATTCTTACTACACCAAGATAGCAATTCTCATTCCTTTAATCCATTTACTATTCTATGTATCCCATTTTTTATTAGAGCTTCATTGAAATTTATTAAAAGACCAAGTCTTAAATCTGAAATTCGTAAGTATGTGAGCAATTGTTTATAATGCACAGGTGCTAATGTTTCAATTGACTTTAATTCAATTATAACTTTATTTTCAATAATTAAATCAGCACGGTATCCTTCATCAAAAGTAAAATCATCATATTTAACTTGCATCGGTACTTGACGCTCAACAACTAATCCTTGCTTATCAATTTCGTATGCCAAAACTTTTTCATATACCGATTCAAGCAGACCAGGTCCAAGAGAAGTATGAACTTTAAAAGCACTATTAACAATTATTTTTGCAATCTCATTTTCAGTCATATTTTTAAAAATTTCACTCAAAGACACTAAGAACGTCAAGTTTGTTTTTTAAATCTCTTTGCGAGCTTTGCGACTTTGCGAGAGATTCTTTTCACGCCAAGATAGCAATTTACGATAAATTCTTTTCCTCTCCTATTGGAAGAACAACACTAAACGTACTTCCAACACCAAGTTCACTTTCTACAGATATTGTACCATGTAATTTTTCCACAAGTTTTTTAGAAATTGATAAACCTAAGCCGGTTCCTTCAAACTTACGTGTAATTGTTGAATCAACCTGCCTAAATGGTTTAAAAAGTTTATCTAAATCATTTTTGTCTATTCCAATTCCAGTATCAATAACTCTTGTTACAATAGTATCGTCAATAATTTCACATTCTACTTTTACAAAACCAATATCAGTAAACTTAATAGAATTATTTATTAAATTAAGAAAAATCTGTTCAACTCTTCTTCCATCACTTATAATTTCTTTAATGTTTGGTGAAATACTTAATTGTAATTTTAAACTTTTCTTCTCTGCTAGTGACTGAACAGTAGAAATAACTTTTTCAATTGATTTAGAAAAATCGAATGGTTGAAATGAAACTATAAGTTCAACAGCCTCAATTTTAGAAATATCCAGGACATCATTAAATTAACTTAGTAAATGCTTTCCACTTCCTTTTGCCATTTGCAATTGTATTTTCTGTTCGTTATTCAAAGGACCAGCTAATTCTTTAAGAAGAATGCCTGTAAAACCAATTATTGAATTAAGTGGCGTACGCAGTTCGTGAGACATTGTTGCAAGAAAAGATGACTTAACTCTATCAGCCGATTCTGCACGCTCTTTTGCTAATTCTAGCTCTATTGTTTTTTCACTCAAATCATCTACAAGATTTATAAGTGCTTGTTGGTTTTCTTCAAGTTCCGTACTTTTCTTTTTCAAATCTTGAGTTCTCTCAACAACAATTTCTTCCAAATGGGCACGGTGTTTTTTTAGCTCAGTTTGTATTTTTTTACGGTTGGTTATGTCTCGGGCAATACCCTGTAAACCAATAGGCATCCCTTTCTCATTTTTAATAATTCTAACGTTATGAATTACATTTATTTCCTTCCCATTCTTTGATACTAATCTGTTTTCGAAATTAACTAAATCAGTATTATTTTTTAACATCTCCTTAAATGCTTCAAAGCTTTTCTCCCAGTCATCTTTATTAATTGTTTCTTTCCAATTTACACCGATAATTTCGTTCGGCGTTACTTTTAAAGCTTTGTAGCCAGCATCATTCAGAAAAGTATAATTGCCATCTTTATCACAGATATATATAATATCGTTTGTCAGCTCTATAAGGTTTTTATACTTTCTTTCCGATTCAACAATCATTTCTGCCGCTTGCTTACTTACGGTTCTGTCTTCAACACTAGACCAAATATACTTTTCTCCCTCACGTTCAATTATCAAACCCTTCAATAAAACTGGGACAAACTGACCATCCGAATGAATATATTCTTTTTCATATGGACCGTAACTCCCTTTTTCTTCCAAACTTTTTAATTGTTCTGCCTCTTGGGAACTATATTTTTCAGGTGTGATATCCCAATAACTAAGTTTTAATGTTTCATCTATTGTTTTGCCAATAATTTTGGCATAGGCAGGATTTATATCTACAAGTGTGCCATCCATCTTACTAAGTGCAAGTCCTGTGGGAGAAGTATCGAATAATAGTCGGTTATACTCTTCGCTATTCTGAAATTTAATATCTTGAATTTCTTTTTCAGCATAGACCTTTTCAAATTTTTGGCGATATGTAAGAGAGTTGAAAATGTCCTGATAAGAATGGGAATTAGTTTCGTTTTTTCTGTAACCCTTATCTATATAGATTAAATAAAGTGTAAACAAGCAAGTATAGAGTATAGCAGCAGAATTTTTAGCTAGTAAACTTGAAACAAGAACGTTTGAAAATTGATCGTTTCCACCATATGTAAATAAAGCAAAAAGCAAGGAATCGAAACTGAGAATAAGTACTGTAGAAAAAAGGATTCGAAAAAAAAGTGAAGAAACAAAACGCGATATAGCTTCATAAATTAATATGATTGCAAAAGCATCAATAAAAAGAATAGGAGTTCCAACCAAGAGTATTAACGCATTTTGTGAAAAGAATTCCATTGGTATGTTGTTAATGTTATGAACACCTTCACCTTCTAATGACCAACTAAATACTAATTGTAAAATAGATAAAGCAAGATTTGCAGCTACTAGAGCATAAATTACTTTACGTGCTTCAATAGCATCTTCTCTAATATATATGAGTAGTATTGCAAAAATACTTGCTGTGAATAACACCATCGATCCTGGAGAGACTAATACATCCGGTAATATTTCGATGTACAGTGAATTAACAAGAAATACTTGCATATATTGAAATACACCTAAAGCTGTAAATAATAATCCTAATCCAAATATCGAACGAAGTTTAAATAAAGATAAAAGTAATACAGCAACAATTAAGCATTGTAAAAACAGTATAAATATTTGATTATAAGCAATTCCATCCATATTAAGCTCTAATTAGTATTAGTTTATGTTCTAGTATATAGAAGTTTAAGAAAAAACTAAAAGTAAATTATTGTGCCTAAACGAGTCACAATTTTTTGTTTTTCTCCTCCAGTTCCTCTATTTGTTTTTTAAGTTCAACCATGCGAATTTCACGACCGACAAATAATGTGTTCATTCTTTTCAAATCAAAGTTTTTTAATTCCAGATTGGCTGTTCGTTCTTTAACTAAACTTTCTAAATTCTCCACTTGCTTGTTTGTTTTTTCATAAAGAGAAGCATTTTCAATTGATAGTGCCATTTGGTTTGTAAGTGTTTCTACTAATTTCAAACTTCTTTCGCTTGGCTTAATATCTGAATAAGAAAATACGCATAGAACGCCCGTCGATTTGTCTTTGGAAACTATAGGATAAGCAGCATGGAAAAGTATCTTTTCGTTGCGTAAAGCTTCGCGGGAAGAGTAAGAAAGGACTTCGTCCCTGTTGTTTAAAATCAATGGTTTTTTATCCAATGTACAATTGCCACACAGACATTCTCCGATTTTAATTTCATTTATTTCTAAATCGTATTTGGTTGCCTCCGAAGTATTTTTTTCAACAATAAGTTTAAGTAATTTATTGTCATCAATCGAGCAAACAGTTCCACCTTCGAGCCCAGTAATATTCAACGCCTCGTCCAATGCTAAGGTCATCAAGTTCTTAATATCCATTTTGCCAGAGCTTTCAGAAATTACTTTATTAAGGGTTTTTAATTCAAAATTAGTAAGTTCAAGTTCTTCTACGGCTTTTTTTCGTAAAGTAACATCTTGGAAAAAGATAGCAATTCCATTATCTGTTGGGTTAATTCTATTCTCAAACCATTTATCATATGGAGGATAGTATTCTTCCATCCGAATGAAGGTCTTTTTATTCATCGCTTCTTCGTATTGAAGTTGGAATGGTTGCCCAACACCTTCCGGAAATTCAGTCCAGATATTTTTGCCAATTATTTCCTTTGTATCTCTACCGAATATTTTTCCCGCTTTTTCATTCATGTATGTGTAACACCAATTTTTATCAAGAGATACAAAAGCATCGCTCATACTTTCGAGGATATTGGTTAAGTGGTGTTGCTCTATTTTCAGTTTTTCTTCTGCTATTTTCCGTTCAGTAATATCGTCAATAATGATTAATATATAATCAATTGTTCCGTCTTTTTTTGCAACCCCTTGAACCGAAAGCGTAGTATCAATCATGTGTCCATCTTTGTGTTGATATTGTTTTTCCATTACATAGCCGTTCAATTCTCCGCTCAATAACTTCTTCATATTGGAGGTATCCTCATCAACTTTATCCTTTGGAAAAGTTATTTGAGCCCAAGTCATTTTTAACAACTCTTCTTCAGTATAACCAATCATTTCGCACAATTTTTTATTTGCTGATAGAAAATAATAAGTACTTGGGTGTGTTGTTCCCATACCTACAACACCTAAATCAAGAGCTTTTCTAAAAAGTTCTTGACTTTCGTGCAATGATTCCTCTATCATTTTTAAATCAGTAATATCAAGCCAAGAAGATCTACTCTTGATGATATTACCTAATTCATCTCGGAAAGAATTAGTATTAAGAAGCACATACATTTTAGAATCATTTTTTCGTTTTATTTGAAGTTCTATGTTGCGCACAACTCCAGTTTCCAAGAATTTATTGAATGCCTTTTTGGCTTCTTCTAAACTATCTGGATGATACATTTCTAAAACCGGTTTGCCAATAATTTCCTCTTTGGTAAAGCCAGTCATTTCGGTAAGTTTTCTATTGCATTCTTTTATTAATCCAGTTTTGGCATCAACTGATACATACATCTCAGTAGCATTATTGTATAAATCGGAATAATAGGCTTCAGATTCTTGTAGTTTCTTTTGAGTATTTTTACGTTTTGTAATATCCCTTATAATTGCGGTAACCCGAAAATCACCTCCGTTTTGAATAAAACTTAGACTAACTTCTACACTAAATTGTGACCCGTCTTTTCTTTGTGCCAGTAGTTCATGTTCACTTCCCATAGGTCTTGTACTTGGATGTTTTTGATATTTATTTCGATGTTCTTTGTGGGTTCGCCTTAAACCTTCGGGTATCAATATTTCAATATTTTTACCAATAAGCACATCAGTGTCATATCCAAAAAGTTTAGCTGTCTGTTCGTTTAAGAAAACAATTGAACCATTAGCGTCAACCTGAACAATAGCGTCGGGTGCCGATTTTAATAACTCTTTAAAGTTTTGTTCACTTTCTTTTAGTTTTTCTTCTGTGTTTTTAAGAGCACTTATATCGGTTGTTATATGAACAAAACGATCTATATTACCATTCTTATCATACATTGGTGTGGCAGAAACAATAAAATATTTATTAAACGATTCTAGAAACATCTCTGCAGAAACGGTATTTTTCTCAAGTATGCTAGATTCAACAGGACAGTTAACAATTGGATTTTTGGAACAATGGAAGATTTCATAACATTTTTTCCCTATGAAATCTTCACTTTTTAAACCCGAATATTTCAAAGTAGCATTGTTTATGTATATAATTTTATGTTCCATATCTATTATTTGTGCAGGAGCACCAATGGACTGAAATATGTCTTCCCATTCTTTTTTAGCAATTGATAATTCAGCAGTTCTATCTTTAACTTTTTCTTCTAAATCATCGTAAGCAGATTCTAATTCTAATTCACTTTGCGTTCTTTTAATATCAAATTTTTTTAGCCGAAAATAGCCAATAACAATAGTACAAATTCCAAAAAAACAGAGGAGTGAGTAAATTCGTAATTGACGGGCATTATGGCTTTCTGAAATATTAATTATTGAATCCATTGGGTAAGAAACACTTATTCCTCCTCTAATGTCATTTAGCTTATAGCCATCTTTTTCGTGGCATAATAGACAACCTTTTTCTGTGATAAGAGGTCTCATAAAACGGTAATATTCTCGTCCATCAATTGAATCAATTGAAACTACTTCATTTATCCCTCTCTCAAAAGCTTCGAGAGCTTTTTTCTCCCAAGCGTCAGGTTTGTTTTTATGCCTAATTGGGTTCAAACTTGTTAAATGACTGCGTGCCTTAGAAATTTCTGACTCAATCTCATAAACTTGCCGAGTCATGTATGCGGGATTCATTAAAGTTAATTTTTTACCGGATGGAGTTTGAATATCTCGTTCTGGAATTTCGATTAAATAAGGATTTGGTTGTGTCTTTTCTGTTATTGGAACGTAAATACCACCATGTAGTGTTGCCCAACGCCTGTATAAAATATCTTTTTCAAAACCAACTTTTGTATAAAGATATGCATTCTCTAAATTGTCTTCATCGTTTTGTTTTAAGTTCCAAGTAAGAATAGCTATCACAACGCATGTCCAAACTGTGGCTAATATTATAGAATAGCGCTTTAGATATTTAGAATCAATTTTTCTTGTCTTTAAAGGGAACATAATATTAGCTCCTATATTTTGTCAAGTCAGAGACAACAAATTATAAACAGCTAAATGGCTAATAAGGAATAAAATTTGTGCCAATTTGCTTTAAAAATACAAACATTTTTATCAAATAGATAGTATTTAATAGTACTTCAGCGATTCAGGGTAAAGACAAATATATAAATTGGCTGCCCTCCAAATATGCCAATATATAGTCCTCCCCATGTTAAACTTGAGTTAGTTTAATTTTTGTGTTTTGTATGTTTTTTTA
>JAQICK010000046.1 GCA_027858595.1 Melioribacteraceae bacterium | reverse complement strand
TTAAGTCCATTTTAGCCTCAAATATTATATGTATTTTTAAAAATCATTATCATTTTTTTTATGTTTTAACCAACTGAAGAACTCTCCATTTTCATATTTCTATATAAAATTTTCCAAACAAAATAAGCGTTTGAAATGACAAATAATATTAAATAATTCGGTTAATTTTTCTTGTTAAATATTCTTCAAATTTTTCTTCCGAATAACAATTAATTACTTCATTTTTTTGGATTCCACCTTTGCGTGCTATGTTAATTCCAAAAAGGGTTTCTTCAATTCCTTTTACAGAATGTGCGTCTGGATTTATTGCAAATTTGCATCCAAGTTCTCTTGCAAAATAGATATTTCTCCAGTCTAAATCCAAGCGATGTGGCGATGCATTTATTTCAATTGCTACGTCATTTTTTGCACAAGCTTCAATTACTTTTTCGATGTTTAGTTTATAAGAATCTCGAGCCAATAATAATCTTCCAGTAGGATGACCCAAAACATCTGTGTGTGGATTCTCAATTGCTTTGATAATTCTGCTAGTCATTTCTTCTTCAGTCAACCCAAAAATTGAGTGAACTGAAGCTACTAAAAAATCAAAATTGTGTAGAAATTCATCTGAGTAATCAAGACTTCCATCTTTCAAAATGTCTGATTCAACACCATGATAAATTTTAATTCCTAATTTATTTGAAACTAATTTTATCTCATCTTTCTGTTTTAGAACTCTCTCTTCTGTCAAACCATTTGCGTAAAAGGCTGACTTACTATGGTCGCAAACTGCGAGATATTTGTACCCAAAATCCAATGCTCCTTTAGCCATTTCAAGAAGAGTATTTGCACCGTCGGATTGTGTTGTGTGGAAATGGAGCATGCCATTAAAATTATCTTTTACTAGATTAGAATTTGTTCTAAACTGTTCTGGAGCATTCCAATATTCTTGCTCCCTCATTTCTGGGATAATAAAAGGAATATTCATTGTATCAAAAATTTGCTCCTCATTTTCAAAATTTTCATCATCAATAGCATCAATCTTTTCCATAAACTCCGCAGAGCCTGTTGTAGTAAATAAAGTAGAATAATAGTCTTTTTCATCAGTTAATATTAAGTAAACTGGAATATTTGCTCCCATTTCTACTTGCATTATTTTGATTGAACCATCCCCATCTAACTCATTGTATTTATATAAGTTAATCAATTCCGACTTAAAGTTTTCTCTACTATTAACAGAGTAAATTATTTCAATTTTAGATATCACTTCCATTTTGCGTCTTATTTCGCCAGTAAATTCTACCTTTAGGCATGATTCAAACTCCAAAAGCTTATTAATCAATTGTGCTCCCAGATGCTCCGCTCTATTATAACGCATAAATAGTTTGTTTTTACTCTGTTTTTCTATCTCATCGAGAATTGTATATTCTGATTTAACTGTAAAGCCTTTTACTTCTGATAGCTTATTGCTTAAGCATACTTCTGCTAAATCATTAATGTTTTTTACTCCGAGAGTTTCGTAAATTAACTTAACTTTCTTAACTCCTAAACCTCTTATTTGAAGTATATCAATTATCCCTTCTGGAATGCTCACACTTAATTCGTCTAGCTCTTTTACTATTCCATTATCTGAAAGGTCATATAGAAACGCTTGAATTCCTTTCCCGATTCCTTTTATATTTGTTATGCTCCCATCATGGAGCATAGATTCAATATCTTCATCAATACTTCTGAGGGTATTTGCTGCTCCTCTAAAGGCATTAATTTTGAAACTATTTGCTCCATTAAATTCCATTAAATCGGCAAATAAATTTATCTGTTTTATAGCTTCTTTTTTGAATGACATTGTAACTCAGATTATTAGATAAATGATATGAGATGTAAAAAATAGTTTTTATTATTAGAACCTTGACAAACCTAAAATCACAAAAATCTAGAAGCAAAAGACAAATAAATAACAAAAACCAAATTCAAAATAAATGATACACTGTTTGATTTTTTTCATCTTTATATTTGATATTTATTTGATTTTTATTATTTGTTTCTTGTTATTTTCTTCTAATAAATCAGGCTAAGTTCTAATAATGTCAGCAAATAATTCTATTTTATTTGCTCAGTATATTTTCAATGTCATTTCGAAATGAGCTTGTTTTGTAG
>JAQICK010000276.1 GCA_027858595.1 Melioribacteraceae bacterium | reverse complement strand
TGGTTCTCAGAGAGTGAAGCTTGGTTCTAAAAGAATCTGTTTTCTACTTAAAAAAGGATGTCAACTTAATGAGTAGATGTAAAAGCAATATGTCTTAATCTTAATTCATAATCTTACTCTTTTCATCTTTTTTATTCATTGGAGCAAGAATTAAGATTAAGATTAAGACCCTTGACTGAGCAAGATAACTATTTGTAGAAGCCGTTTTTATACAATTCCTAAAAAGATTAATCTCTAAGCATTACAAATCAACAACACCATATATTTTGTTTAACATCTTGCGTTAAATTTCTTTTAAATATGTATTCTAATATTTATGTTTGCACTACAAATATTTTCAAGAAAGTAAATTTGGTTTAATAGGTTAAAGATGAAGAAGTATCTAAACAGAACTGAGGTAAAAGAATATGCCGCAATAACAATTGGGGCAATAATAATGTCGCTAGGTATTGGTGTTTTTCTTGTTGATGCAAAAGTTGTTCCTGGCGGAATAAGCGGTATTGGAATGGCAATTTATTATTTAACCGATGGCTTAGTACCTGTTGGTTTATCGGCGTGGATACTTAATATACCCCTTTATTTTTGGGGTGTTAAAGAATTTGGAAAGAGATTTGGAATACGCACGTTTTACGGATTTTCGGTTAATGCAATATTTATCGATTTTTTTCGTGGCGATATTCCGGGATTTGAATTTATAAGATTACAAGATTCAGCAACAGTACAAAATCTTTTAGTAAACGATTTTCTTTTCATGGTTTTAATTGGTGCAGCACTTCTTGGTGTTGGTTTAGGAATTGTGTTTAAGTTTCAAGGCACAACAGGTGGTACTGATATTGTTGCAGCAATTATGCACAAAAAACTCCATATGAAACAAGGAATGGCAATTTTACTTATAGATATTGTTGTAATTTTAATTGCAGGAATTGCAATTGAGTACAAATCGCTTCCTATGGATAAACCTACGCTTATGCTTGTACTTTACTCACTATTTTTCGGAGTTGTTTCTGCACGTATTATTGATATAATTTTAGATGGCTTTGATTATGCTCGTCAGGCTTATATTGTTTCGGATAAAAGTGATGAAATTGCAAAACAGATTATGAGCAGTTTAAGTAGAGGTGCAACAGCAATTAAAACTCGTGGACTTTACAAAGATATCGATAGAGAGATGATTACTACAATTGTAACTTTAAGAGAGCTTGGTAAACTAACAGAGATTATTAAGGAAATTGATCCAGATGCTTTTGTAGTAATAAATAATGTTCACGAAGTTTTGGGCGAAGGATTTAGACGAAGAATTTAGTGTTGGTTACCATAATGTCGTCCCTTTGGAACTATTAATGTTCTTAGTTGTTTTCGATTACCATAATTTCGCTCCTACGGAGCTTACTTAGTCCAGTATGGACGGAATTATGGTAAGCACACCAAATGTGTTTTTTAAGTACCGTAGGTACGACATTCTTTGGGACAGAAGTACAATAATAAAAGAATATCTTCAAATTTTAATAAATTACAAATCAACTTATTTTAATCCATTCTCTTTTTAAAACGCATAGAGCTTAGAGTTAGTAGGAAAACTCCAAAAACAAAAAGCATTAAAATCTCAAACCATAGTTCGTAAAAACCTACTCCTTTTAAAATAATTCCACGGATAATTGTCATGTAATATCTAAGAGGAATGAAGTATGTTATTCCTTGAATAAATGTTGGCATATTTTCTATTGGAAATGAAAACCCGGAAATGAAAACCATTGGAAGTAGAACCACGAAAATTGCGAGCATCATTGCTTGTTGCTGTGTTTTGGAAACAGTTGAAACAAAAAGTCCTAACCCTAAAGTTGAAAGGATGTATAAAAAAGTTGTAGCAAATAGAAAAGCGATACTTCCACGAGGAGTTAAATTAAATATAAAAGTCATGGCAACTAAAACTATTATAACCGCTACAAAACCTAGTATTGCAAAGGGTATTAGCTTTCCAATAATCAGTTGAGTTGGTTTTATTGGTGTTACAACTATTTGTTCAAGTGTTCCAATTTCTCTCTCCTTAACAATTGCCAGTGATGTGAGAAGTAATGTTACTATTGATAGCAGTAATCCAACAATTCCAGGAATCATATAAACTCGTGTTGAGAGTTCGGGATTATACCACGCACGAATTTCTGGAGTAATTTGCCCAATAGGAGCAAGGAATTTTCCGCTTTTATCCATTCTGCTTTTTAATAAATTTATGGAATAATCTCCAACAATATTTTGAAGATATCCTGCAGTGATGGATGCTTTATTTCCATCTGAACCATCAAAAATTGCTTGAAGATTTGCAACTCGGTTGTTGGCAATATCGTTTTCAAAATCATACGGAATCACAATCCCTAGTGAGGCTGTGCCGTTATCAACATGTGTTTGTAAATCATTATAATTGTCAACATACTCAACAAAGTCAAAATACCTTGTGGCATTAAAATTATTTAAAAATTCTCTGCTGGTTATTGAATTATCCTGGTTAAAAACTACGGTTGGTACTTTTTCAACATCCATATTAACAGCATATCCAAGAAAAATTAATTGAATAACTGGTGCAATTAATATAATTCCAAACATTTTTGGATCGCGTTTGAGCTGATGAAATTCTTTAATAACTATATGTAATATTGTTCGCATTATAATTTCTTTAATGATTGTTGATATTTAACTACTGAGATTAACATAAAAAATGTTGCAAACAGAAACATGTAAATCCATTGGTCCCAGAAGGCACTTAATCCAACACCTTTTATAATAATTCCTCTTAGTGCAATAATGAAAAACTTTGCTGGAGTAACATTTGTGAGCCATTGAATGATAACCGGCATTGATTCAATTGGGAAAATAAATCCAGACAAAATAGTTGCTGGCAATAGTGAGGCAAACGTTGCAATAGTAAAAGCAACTTGCTGTGAATCGGAAACTACAGAGATAAAAATTCCAATAGCAGTTGATGCAAATAGAAATAGAAAAGTACTTACAAACAATAGCCAGTAACTTCCCATAACCACAACACCAAATAGAATATATCCAGCTAGTAGAATTATTGCCGCATTAATATATGAGATAATTACATAGGGGAAAAGCTTGCCGAGCAACAATTCAAAAATTGTTAGAGACGAAACGTTTATTTGTTCAATTGTGCCACGCTCTTTTTCCCTAACCAGCGATAACGAAACGGTTATAACTGCTGTAACAATAAGGATTAGTGCAATCAATCCCGGTAGCATATAAATAGTAGTTTGCAATTGTGGATTAAACCAAAACCGAGATTGTAAATTAATTGGTGCTTCTAATTTTATTCCAATTTTGTTAGAGGCATTTTTATTTAACTTTTTGTTGAAGGAAGTTATTGCTGCGATGGAATAATTTTGAATTATTGCAGCACTGTTCCCATCAACTCCATCAAGCAGAATTTGAACTTTTACCTCTTCTTTTGCAGAAAAAATATTTTTTTCAAAATCTGTTGGAATTATCATTAACCCTTTGGCAATGCCTTCGTCGAGGATTTCTTTCCCACGTTTATCATTGTCGTAGTATTCAACTATTTGAAAGTAGGATGAACTAGAAATGGTTTTTATTAAATCACGACTTGTTTCGGTGTGGTCGTTATCCTGAACAGCGAGCCTTACATTTTGGACATCGAAGTTAACGGCATATCCAAAAATAATCAATAGAAATACTGGAAAGAAAAACAAGACGAACATCATTCGTTTATCTCTCAATAGCTGTTTAACTTCCTTTCTTGATATTGCTATAATTCTATTTAGCATTTCGCCTCTTTTCTAAAAGGTGAATAAAAACATCTTCGAGCGTTGGTACAATTTTTTGAACACGGATTACATCAATGTTATGGCTTGATTTTAGCAAAGTATTTATCTGATTTAATTCTTTTAAGTTTTTATTAATACTGATGTGAATATTGTTTCCAAAAATTGATGTCTCTTCAACAAAATTTTGTTTCTCAAGAATCTCAAGTCCCGCAATAACATCGCTGCATTCAATTTCTAGAATATCGTTTTTAAGATATTTTTCTTTCATTACTTTGGATGAACCATTTGCAATTATTTCTCCAGCATCCATCAAAATTATATCGTTACAATATTCGGCTTCTTCTAAATAATGAGTTGTTACTAAAACTGTAACCCCTTCGGATGAAAGATTTTGTATCAATTCCCAGAAAGCACGTCTTGATAATGGATCAACGCCACTTGTCGGTTCATCCAAAAACACTATTTTGGGTTTGTGAATTACAGCTGTACCAAGTGCCAGCCGTTGCTTTATTCCACCCGGCAAAGAGCCTGTTAATACTTTTTCTTCGTTTTTAAGATTTGCAATTTCTAAAACCCAATCCTTTCTCTTTTCTAAATCTTTTCCAGATAGTCCATAAACTCCACCAAAAAAATTAATATTCTCCACAACGGATAAATCGTTATACAGCGAAAAACGTTGCGACATATATCCAATATTTAGTTTCACATTACTTGGATCTTTAGCAATGCTGAATCCATGTACCAACGCATCGCCAGATGTTGGAGCAAGAATTCCGCACATCATTTTTATTGCAGTTGTTTTGCCAGCCCCGTTTGCTCCGAGAAATCCAAAAATATCACCGGAGTTCACATTAAACGAAATGTCATTAACAGCGACAAAATTACCAAACTCTTTGCGAAGATTTTTTACTTCAATTGAATGCATTAATAAATTTTCCTTCCAATTGATTTCTCAAGTTTTACGCGTGCTAGTTTGTAATCTATGGATGAAGTAATTAGTTTTATTTTTGCTTCCGCTAAT
Source organism: Melioribacteraceae bacterium (assembly GCA_027858595.1). GTDB lineage: Bacteria > Bacteroidota > Ignavibacteria > Ignavibacteriales > Melioribacteraceae > 1-14-2-50-31-20. The sequence goes on along the minus strand of JAQICK010000276.1, from coordinate 1,322 downwards.
AATGTGCTTGCTTCTGAAAGCTCAGTTGAAGTAGCAACTTCCGAGTTAAATTTTTCATTGATGGTTCTAAAATTCTCTTGAGCCGATTCAACTCGTAGTTTGTTTAAATCAATTTTTTGAACTTCACTCTGAAGATTCAAGTAATTGGAATAAACCTCTATTTCAATTTTCTCTTTTAGCATTTTATTTGCAACATCAATTTGGAAATGTTGCTCCTCGGCAATAGTTGTGTTTGAGGAAGTCTTCCACCAATCCCAAACGTTCCATTGCATTCCTACACCGACCATCCAAAAATTATTTGATTCATCATTTATAAGTGTAGAACCATTCAGTTTTAGATAATTATAAGAACCAAATGCGCTAACTTGCGGAAACCAAGTTGATTTTGCCGCTGTTATTTTTTCTCTAGCTGCTTCAATTCTAAAATTATTTGCTAGTAATTCTAACCTTGAATTTAGTGCTTCCTTTAGTACAGAATCAAAATTCACTTCAACAACTTCTTCAGTGTATTCATCAACTTCTATTATCGTATTGATATTTATTTTAAATCCAATTACCCTATTAAAATTAGCTTGTGCAATTTTGGATTGATTTTGAGAATCAATTAGTTTAGACTTTACATCAGCCTCGGCAACCTGCAATTTTAGTAAATCGTTTCTTGTTGCCAAACCAGTTTTCACAAAATTCTGAACACTTTTCATTTGTGAATTAATCAGGCTTAAATTCTCCTCTAAAACCTCTGTAAATTTCAATGTTTTATAATAACCCCAATATGCTTGATGAATTTCAAAAGCTTTATTGTTCTTGACCGTGCTGTTCTCAAGAAGAGAAACTTTTTTGTTTAGTTCCGAGGCATTTTTTAATGATAGTAATCTAAAACCAGTAAATAACGGTTGTTCTATTGTTGCACTCGCATAAATTGCGTCAAGGGAACCATCACCAGTCGGGGAAGGAAGAGGAAGATTCATCTGAACTGGCATTGTGGACAAATGGTTATAATTAAAACCCAGAGTTACCTTTGGCAGAAGATTTGACCAAGCATTAGTTACCAGTGCATCAGATATTAAAGTATCTGAATTAGCAAGTAGTATTTCTTTGCTCGAATTTAATCCAATTTGTAAACTTTTGTTAATTGTAAGTGGCTCGGTTTGAGCACTAACAATAGTTACGGTTATAAGTAATGTCAAAATTATTTTTTTCATGTTTTTCTCTTTTTACTTCTGTTTATGTAGTCTTTCATTGATTAAAATACTTTGAATTTGCTTGTCATTTCGGACCCGATGTTTTCTATCGGGTGAGAAATCTCATGAATTATATGAGAT
>JAQICK010000186.1 GCA_027858595.1 Melioribacteraceae bacterium | reverse complement strand
TCTTAGTTCTATTCCATATTTTTCTTTAGCAATATCGATAAAGGCATTACTTAGCTCTAACTTCAATTCCTCTTTGCGTAAGGCTTCTTCAAACTCTTTTATTCTCATCTTTCTCTTTTCTTTTCTTCATTACTTGTCCTGTTATTAGTTGACTTTGTTGTTATATTGAGTCAACTGTTTTCAGGACGCTTCAATCCTTTTACTAATTGTCATTCCCGATAAAAACATTCGGGAATGACAGCCGTAAATTTTATTTGATCCACTTTTTAACGAATAAGATCTTTGGCAAAATTCTAATCTAACTTCACAACTTTTTCTACTTCTTTAAGCATTGAACCATCTAGCACCATTTCAGAAACTTTATTAATATCAATATACATTATTCTATCTTTACCTAAAGGTTTAACATGCTTTCTAATTTCAGTATAAGCTGCGTTTGTACCAACACCACATTTCAATGGTTTTAGAAATTCAATTCCTTGTGCTGCTGTTAGTAATTCGATTGAAATAACTTTTTGAACATTCTTTAATATTTGAAAACATTTACGAGCGGAAATTGAACCCATTGAATTATGATCTTCCTGATTTGCCGATGTTGGAATTGAATCCACAGAAGCTGGATGAGAAAGAACTTTGTTTTCAGAAACCAAACTTGCCGCGGTGTATTGAGCAATCATAAATCCAGAATTAAGTCCGCCTTCTTTTGTTAAAAACCTTGGCAGATCACTTAGTGACCCGTTTGTTAATCGTTCTACCCTTCGTTCAGCAACGTTTGCTAATTCAGAAAGTGCAATGCTCATAAAATCCATTGCTAAAGCCATAGGTTGTCCGTGAAAATTTCCACCTTCGAGATGATCTCCGTCTTCTGGAAAAATTAGTGGATTATCATTTACCGAGTTCAACTCAATTTCTACTCTTGAACAAACATAATTTATAGCATCTTTCGAAGCACCGTGAATTTGTGGAATACATCTTATTGAATATGAATCCTGTACTCTATTGTCATTCGTTAAATGTGAGTCACGAATTTCACTTCCTTTAATTAATTTTAACATGTTGCTTGCAGTAGTGGTTTGTCCTTCAAATGGACGAAGCATATGAATTCGTTTATCGTAAGCTTTGTCAGTTCCTCGTAATGCTTCGTGACTTAGGGCTGCGGATATATCTGAATATTTTAACAGCTTCTTTGCTTGGATTGAAATGTACGCTGCAAATGCAGTCATCATTTGAGTTCCGTTTATTAATGCAAGTCCCTCTTTTGCTGAAAGCCTCACTGGCTCTAATCCAAACTTTTTAAAAACTGATTTAGGGAATATTGGTTTTGGATTCAATTCAGTTAAATAAGTTAACTCTTTAAATACTTGAACTTTTCCTTTGCCGATCATTGCAAGAACAAGATGAGAGAGCGGAGCTAAATCGCCGCTTGATCCTACTGAGCCTTGAGATGGAACTACAGGGATAATATTATTATTAATCATATCAATTAATAATTGAAGTGTCGTAAGTCTAATGCCAGAGTTTCCACGAGCAAGTGCATTTACACGCAGGAGCATCATCACCTTTACAATAAAGGGTGGAAGAGGATCACCAACTCCAACCGAATGACTAATTATTAAATTCTCTTGTAACTGCTCAAGATTTTCTTGTGATATTTTAACATTTGCGAATTCACCAAAGCCTGTTGTAATGCCATAAACAACTTCATCAGTTGCTACCCATTTGTCAACCATAGCACGAGCTTTTTTAATTCGCTTTTTAGAATCTGAAGTAAGTTCAACTTTTACACTACTAGATATAAATTTTTCAATTTCATCTAGCGTTAAGGATTTTCCATCTAATTTCATCTTGTTTTCCAAACTTTTAATAAAAAAAAAGAATAACTCTTAATAATGACATAAAAGTTATTCTATTTTAGGGATTCTTGCAAACCAACAATTTATACATTAAGAAAATAAGTGTTGCAACATTAAATGTTATAACATATATTTGTGTTGTTAATTATTTAATATAACCGAAAGGATACAAAATGAAAAATATATATAAACTAATTGTTCTTATAGCTTTATTAAGCACATCTCTCTTTGCACAGACAAAGTGGAATTTTGACAAGTCTCATTCTGAGGTTGGTTTTAGTGTTACACATATGCTAATTTCTGAAACTGACGGATTCTTCAAAGATTACGAAGGAACTATAGTTTCTTCAAATGAAGATTTCCAAAATGCAGAAATATCTTTTGAAGCTAAAACTGCATCAATATTTACCGATAACGAAAAAAGAGACAATCACCTTAGATCTAATGATTTTTTCAATGCCGAAAAATTTCCAACTTTAACCTTTAAAAGCAAATCATTCACAAAAGTGAACGGTAAAAATTATGCTCTAGTTGGTGATTTAACAATTAAAGGAGTAACAGAAGAAGTTACTTTAGATGTAAAATATAATGGCACCGTAACTGATCCATGGGGAAACACAAGAGCTGGATTCAAGATATCAGGTGAAGTTGACCGTTTCACCTATGGTTTAACTTGGAATGCTGCTTTAGAAACTGGCGGTTTAGTGGTCAGCAAAGAAGTTGAATTGGATATAAAAATTGAATTGATTAAAGAGAAATAATGCTTTTAGAAGAAGAGATTAAGCAGAGTAAATTCAAAAGCGAATTTCAAAAACTAGCCGTGAATATTTTTTTTACTCATGGCTGGTTAATCAGCAAACACGCTAAGACGCTGAAAAAATTTGGCATCACTACTTCGCAATATAATATTCTAAGAATTTTACGCGGACAGCACCCAAACACGGCACCAATATCGTTGCTAAAAGAGAGAATGTTGGATAAAATGTCAGATGCCTCCAGGCTTGTTGAACGCCTCAGAACCAAGGGTCTTTTAAGTAGAAAAATTTGCATAGAAGATAGACGAAGAGTTAATGTTTTAATTTCAAAAAAGGGTTTAGATCTACTAGCAAAGTTGGACGAATATGACAAAGAGTCGGAATCATATTTAAGCAAAATAAGTAAATCTGAGGCAAAAGAGTTAAACACCCTTCTAGACAAAATGCGTGGATAATTTATTTAGTTTGTCGGTAGTTCACAAAAAGTAGAATTGTACTTTTTTGTTATGCATTTCGTAACTCACTATTACATCAACAAAACTATTGGAAAAATCAAATGAGTAATATAGTTTATATAGCAACGAGCATAGATGGTTTTATTGCAAGAGAAGATGGAAATATTGATTGGCTAATGGAAACCCCCAATCCTGACAACAGCGATTTTGGATTTGGCGAATTCATGAATACCATTGATGCAATTGTAATGGGTAAGAATACATTTGAAGTGGTGCTATCATTTGGAGAATGGCCTTATACCAAACCAGTATTTGTCCTTTCAAATACATTAGATAAAATACCAGACAACCTAATAGGCAAAGCTGAAATACTGAAAGGTAATCCGTTAAGTATTATTAAAGAGCTCAACATTAAGCAATTTTACAATCTCTATATTGATGGTGGAAAAGTAATTCAGGGGTTCTTGGAGCTTGGATTAATTGACGAAATGATAATTACAAAAATTCCTGTTATTCTGGGTTCAGGTATTCCTTTGTTTACCAAGGATTCTAATGAACAAAAATTTGAACATGTAAAAACTGAAGTATTTAATAACGCCCTTGTAAAAAGCCATTACAAAAAGAAAAAATAATTTATTTACGTTTTCCTTACTGAAATTACTACTTAAACTTACATGGAAGTAAAGTTGCAAAAATTGTCAATATTTTTAACTCTATGTTAACTGCAAAAAAAGCAGAAAACACTTTGATCTTTTAAGAATCGACTAATTTATGTGCTCTCTAATTCTTGCAATTTCCGTCTGGCAACCACATTCGTTATAGTAATGCAATGCTAGCTTAAAATGATTATTTGCCCCAGATGGTTTTTTCATATCTTTGTATAGCAAGCCTAATTCAAAATCCGTTTCTGCTGTATTTAGTTTATTCTTGAGTTCCTTATTTATCCTTAGGCTAGTTAATAAATAGTTCTCTGCAACTGCGTAATTATTTCTTTTTTTATCAATTACTGCTTTTACTTTGTATATATCTGCAATTGTAAGCCTATCATTTATTTTATTACTCATTTCCAAAGCACTATCAGCGCTTGAAATGGCTTTTTCCATGTTACCCATTAATTGATATATATCTGCCAAGCTTAGATATGTAATACCCATTATTTGTATGAAATTTTCAATTTCTGATATTTTTAAGCTATTCTCAAATTCATTTATAGCCTCTTTGTATTTGCCAATTTTTAAGTAGGTCATACCAAGATTATGGTTTATCTCTGCAATCCGATTTTGTTCCTTTACATTTTT
>JAQICK010000237.1 GCA_027858595.1 Melioribacteraceae bacterium | reverse complement strand
GTATAGTGTTTTATCATTCATTACTAAACTTAAATTATTTTTATCTCTTTCACAAACTTCCCAGTAGTGCCATTTAAATCATAAAATATTGGATATTGCCTGTAAAATTTTCTGTTATTCAGTTTTCTATTTCTAACTATATCCCAAATAATTCTTTCAGAATTTGTTGCGTTTTTACGTAATTCTCGACACAATTCTTTAGCTATGGTTTTTAACTTACTAGAAATAACACTCATAAGAAATTCCTAAAATTAACAATCAAAAAGTCCCTCGCTTTTTAAGAGAGGGATTTAGGGAGAGTTCCAATAAACATTGAATGAAAATTGAAAAATTGTTTCAGTGCTATCTTTTTTATTCACCTTATAATTTATAAACTCATCCCCAACCCTTCTCTTAAAAAGAGAAGGGAGTTACTATCAATTAATTTTTAATTTCCTTACATAACAAACCCAAGAACAACATAAATAAACGTTGTAATTATTCCACCAAACAAAGCATAGGGCAGTTGTGTTTTAACATGATCAATATGATCACATGCAGAAGCCATTGAAGAAATTATTGTTGTATCAGAAATAGGGGAGCAGTGGTCACCAAAAACCCCACCACCAAGTGCTGCTGCAATAGTTAGATAAACATTTGCATCAAGTCCCATAGCCATAGGCACTCCAATAGGAATCATAATAGCAAAAGTTCCCCAAGATGTTCCTGTTGAAAATGCTATAAAACCTGCAACTACATATACTACTGCTGGAACAAAGCTGGGCGAAATCCAAACTTTTGAAATCTCTGCAACATACAATCCTGTTCCAAGTTCTCTAGTAACATTTCCAATTGCAAAAGCAAGCATCATTAGTAATGCCAAGGGAATTAGTCCACTTATCCCTTTCATAACTAAATCGAATGTTTCTTTAAAAGTAAATATCTTTTGCGAGGTATAAAGAATTGTAGCTACAGTAATTGATATTAAAACAGAGTAAAGCACAGAAGTTGAGCCTGAACCTTTGCCAATAGCTTCAAATATTTGTAGATAAAATGGTAGCTCAGAAATGTTTGGAACACTTGACCATCCAGTAAAGACAAGCATTAAAGGCATCATTCCAACCATAGTTGCAATAGGAATAAGCATATTACGGCCACGTGGTTCAACGCCACTTTTTGTTTCAAGTGAAATAATATCTGTTGATATCATAGGAGTTGCACCATCATTAAGTAGCTTCCCCGTTTCTCTAGTTCGTTTTTCAGCTTTTTTCATTGGCCCAAAATCTTTTTTTGAAAGAATGATAAATAGAACCAATGCCAATGCTATCATAGGATAAAAGTTAAAAGGAAAGGCTTTGAGCATTACTCCAAAAGGATTTTCAAATCCTTGTGCTGCTATTAAGCCCATTATATAAGCACCCCATGCATTTAATGGAATTAAAATACAAGTCGGTGCTGAGATAGAATCAGCAATGTAAGCTAACTTTTCGCGAGGTATTTTCATCTTGTCAAAGATAGGACGAAAGATTGCACCAACAGTTAACACGTTAATACTTGATTCAACAAAAATTAGAACTCCAGTAATCCAAGCTAATACTTGCACAACAACCCTTGAATTACCAGCTTTTTTCTCTTCTAATCTATCAACAAGTTTATTTATGTTTTTTATAAACCCCTCAACACCGCCAGAGTGTTGAATGAAAACTATCAATGCTCCAACAAGTGAACTAAACATTATTGTTTTTGTATTTCCACTATCCTTAAAGACATCAACTAGTGCTTGTATAGAAGCAATGGTTCCAGTTAATGGATTAAAATCATTTATTATTACCCAGCCAAGCCAGATACCAAAAAAAAGAGAAACATAAACTTGTTTGGTTTTTATTGCAAGAAATATTGCTATTAGAGGTGGGAGTAAGGAGAGATAACTGTAATGATCCATATGTGTAATCTTGATTTGTGAGAATTCAATGAGATATCAAGTTAATAATTTCCTACAAAAAAGTCGCAAATAAAGTGATATTAAAAAAATATTATTAGTTCTATTTTTTTTAGCATTTTACCAAAACATTTTCTAACTTAGGAACCCTTTTTGATAAGGTGTTTATAACTTAAATAATACAGAATAACTGATTTTACTTATATAGATACTCGATGAAAAATAATTTACTAATTTTACTTACTGCTATTTTACTCATCTCTTTTACATCAGATCATGATGATAGAACCTCAAGATTAAACAAGATTTTAAAGGACGATAATTCGCATTATACTAATGTTGGTAATATTGGAATTACTGTAACTAACTTTGGAACCATCGGTCATGGTTTTGGTCTTTGGCCACAACAACCAAATTGCGAGTATCCAATTGGAAGTGGTATTGAACACATCTTTGATGGTGGTCTTTGGATTGGTGGATATATAAGTAACAACGAAAATGGTTCTGGCAGAATTGGTCCTTTTGTTTCAACTGGTGCTGTTGATGCTTCGTCTGTTAGTACTCGTGGTGGTGGTTTTGAATATACAAATGGTGCTACATCGTTAGTAAAAGAAAGATCATCCTTAATTGACTCTAAGTTTTTCTCTCCTTCAGCAATTTCTCATCAAGATTTATATATGAACTTTACTGATTCCAACAGAACTCTTAGTAATGGGGAACCAATTGTTGATCATAGTCCTCTTGGAGTTGTAATTAGGCAAGAATGCTATGCTTGGAATTATCCATTTGCAGATTTCTTTGTGATTTTTAATTATTGGATTATGAATACATCTGATAAGTATATAGATTCTGTTTATGTCGGATTATGGAATGATACCGTTGTTCGTAATACAAATATTACTTCTCCACGTACAGGCTCTCCATTTTTTGATAAAGGTGGAAACGGTTACAACGATTCATTAAATATTGCATACGAATTTGATGCTACAGGAGATGTTGGATTTACTGATTCTTATATTGGAATTCAATTTCTTGGTTCTTCAATTCTTCAAGATACAGCTCACTTTGTAACATGGCAGTTTAGAAATACGACTGACCCAAAATATTTTGCCCCACAAAACGATCCGCAACGGTATAAAAAAATGAATGGTGAATTTGCAGATGGTATTTTATTAAATAATGCAATTGCAGCGGATATCAGATTGAGAAGTAATCGTTCAATGTTAATATCTGCTGGTCCTTATACTTCAATTGCTCCTGGTGATTCAATAAATGTTGTTTATGCATATGTTGCAGCTAAAAAAAGTGGTTTTGATGATCCTGCATTAGATACAGATGTTCAAAAAACAAATTTATATAATAACGCTGGTTGGGCTATTAGAGCCTATAATGGCGAAGATAGAAATGGTAATAATATTCTAGATATAGGTGAAGACCTTGACGGTGATGGAGAAATTACACGCTATATTTTACCTGCACCACCATTATCACCAAGTATTAAAGTTGTTCCAGAGAGTGAAAAAGTAACAATATATTGGGATGATCGTTCAGAAAATTCTGTTGACCCAATTAGTGGAATAAAAGATTTTGAAGGTTACAGAATTTACAGAACAAATGTTGGTTTCGATTTAACCTCCTCGCAAGATATTTCAAAGTCATTAACGCTTGCTGCAGAATTTGATAGTCTCGGCAATGATATTGGCTACGGTACTGGTTTTGACTTTGTAAGAATGGATGAACCTAAAACATTTCCAGATGATTCTATAGTTTATAGATACAAATATGAATTTGAAAATCTACTTAATGGTTGGCAGTATTTATATTCTGTTACAGCATTTGATGAAGGAGATGTTAAAAACAATCTAGGTTCTCTTGAATCAAGTTCCCTTACAGGCGTTAATAGAGTTTTGCCTGGAACACCAGCAACGAGTGACGAAGATATAAAAATTGGCGTTTATCCAAATCCATATTATGGAAGTGCTATTTGGGATGGTGGTTTTGAAAGATTAAGAAAAATATATTTCTTCAATCTACCTGCAGAATGTGATATTACAATTTATACTCTTTCTGGAGATATTGTTAAGCGAATACATCACAATAGCCAAAGTAATGGCTCAAATACACGTTGGTTTGAAACATTTGCACCAGATGGCAAACAGAAAATGTCAGGTGGAGAAGAGCCTTGGGACTTAATAAGTGATTTTGATCAAGCAATTGCCACTGGATTATATTTATTTAGTGTTAAAGATTTAAGTAACGATAATGTTAAAGTTGGAAAATTTTTAGTTATAAAATAGAATAGGAAGAAAAAATGAAAAAAGTATATTTACTACTTATTATAGCACTCTTTTCGAGCAATATTTTTGCACAGTATGCAGAAGTATCTATTAAAGATATTCAGTTTCAGACAAATGATGCTCTATTAACTGCTGGGGCAAGTAATTCTGAACCAGTTCCTGCTTTAGTTACTAGTGGAGATACAGTTATTGTCTCTGGTGTTGTTATGTGTCCTCCATATGAAGGTGCAAATCCAGATAGTATACGAACTCTTCATGCAGGAGCTCCTGCAATATATTTACAAGACCCAAATGATCGATCGTGGTCAGGTGTTATGGTGCGCGATGGTAGTTTTGCGGAAGCTTTTTCAATTTTAGATACTGGACTTATAATTAAATTTAAGACTACAGTAAGTGAATATTTCACTTCAACCCAGTTAGTTCCTATTGATTTTCAGGCTTCAGATATTATAGGACAACAATTACGTCCTCAACCAGTAGTTTTAACTTTAGACTCGTTAGTTGAAAAAGGAAGTGGAAATCCAAATTATCTTGCTGAAAAATGGGAAGGTGTTTACGTTGAATTTCAAAATGTAACTGCAACTGAACCAGGAGCAATTGGTGGTGGTTCTTTTAAGATATTTGATGAGAATAATTCAGTAATAGTTGTAGGTGTAAATGCTGATTTTTATAGACGCATACCAGAACCTTTACCTGGAACAAAAATTGAACGAATAAGAGGTTTTATCGAAACTCGTACTAATATTGAGGGTGGATGGTTCATGATAAACCCTATTTTTGAAGATGATGTTGTGTATGGAGATGTTTTCCCTCCTAATGTTTCAAATGTTGAGAGAGATTTAGCTACAGTTCAATTTGGTGAAAGTGTAAATATTAGTTCTGTTGTAACGGATATTGATGGATCTGTTGTCTCTGCTCAAGTTGTTTATTATGTTGATACTGAAAGACAAACACCAGTTGATCTGGTAACAAGTGATTCTGTTTGGACTGGTACAATTCCAGCTCTTAATAATTCTGCAATTGTATCATATTTTGTTCAAGCATATGATAATGAGGGCAATTTATCATTTTCTCCAAATGATACCACTAATGGTAAATATTTCTATCACGTGCTTAATAGAGACTTAACAATTCAAGATGTTCAATTCACATATTCTGCAAGTGGATTTAGTGGATATAATAATTATTCTGTAACATTAGAAGGTGTAGTAACTTCAGATACATCTGATATTAGTGGACAAATTTATATCCAAAATGGTTCTGGTGAGTGGAGTGCGATACAACTATTCGGTACTGCAACAGAAGCACTTCAAAGAAATGACAAAATTTCTGTAACAGGTATTGTAAATGAAATATTTGGTGTTACAAGATTAGGTGATTTGGATGAGGGTGTTAATCTAACTATTCTAGAAAGTGGAGTACCCGCGCCAGAAGTAACAGAAATTGCAACCGCAGTCATAGGAACTGGTGGATTACCAACAGAAGCAATGGAAGGCGTATTGATAAATTATACAAATATCACAGTTGTTGACGAAAACGCTGATGGCGATATTGGTGGTACAAACTTTGGTGAAATGTTAGTTGCTGATGGTACAGGTGTTGGAACAAGAGTTGAGTTACAAGATGGTCTTCACGATTACCATAACTTCTGGGATGCAGCTTTAGAAAATGAACCAATTAGAATTCTAGATGCCTCTACATTTGATGAATTAGTAGGTATACTATGGTACTCTTTTGGTAATTATAAGCTAGTTCCTAGAAACAATGATGACTTTGTTGGATATACAGATATAGACGAGAATATTGAAATACCACAAGTATTTTCATTATCGCAAAATTATCCAAATCCTTTTAACCCAACTACTGTAATTCAATACTCACTTTCAGAAGTTACTAATGTAAAGTTAAAAGTTTACGATATGCTTGGACGTGAAATTGCAACTCTAGTAAATAGAGAACAAACAGCTGGTGTTTACAATGTTGAATTTAATGCCACAAATCTTTCAAGTGGTGTTTATTTCTATAGAGTTGAAGCTGGTAGCTTTGTTGCATCAAAAAAATTGTTATTATTGAAATAGAATTTAAAGTAGTCATTGCGAGCCCGATTTATCGGGAGAAGCAATCTGCTAAAGATTGCCACGTCGTTCAAGAAACATG
>JAQICK010000459.1 GCA_027858595.1 Melioribacteraceae bacterium | reverse complement strand
CTTTTCGATTATTCGGGAGATAAAATTATTGACTACTTTGCCAATATTGGGGAAGAGATAAAGAGAACGAAAAAATTTTCGTTTGAATATTTAAGTAAATTATTGCTCCACGCAACCTCGTTTAATGCCAATTTTATTATCCGCCCCAAATGGTCTTTAATGCAATTTGTTTTTGAAAATGAAAGTGAATCGACAAAGCAAATAGTGGAAGTTAAACAGATATTAAATTATCTCTATTATTATCCTTATCTAAAAAGATTACTGGTAAATTTCTTTAATAAGAAAAGAATGATATCCATATCTAACTCAGAGTTAAAAGAACTTTTAAATAAAATTGATAAAATAAACTTTGAAAGCAATTTTGATAAAGTGCTAGATAGTGCTCTAACAAGTATGGCAGAGTTCATTTATATGGGAGAAGTGAAAAACAAAAAAGTATCAAAACAATTTGTGGAATTATTCTTAGCTGATAAAGGACTTAGTCATTTTGTAACTGTTCTAGCCGAAAATTTTAGCGGTAGTGGTGTTGATAAATATGAAATTTCTAAACTTAAAGAAATAATTCTGGAATATAATTCTACAGAGAATAGTACTGATAATGAACTATCTAGCGAGCAAGAAGAATCTGAAAATGTTTTAAGTGAAGCCGAAGAAGAATTAAATGAAAATAACACAGAATTTTTAGAGGAAAAGGTAATTACTGAAGAAGAGACTATTGAAGATGAAGGTTCTCTCGAAGACTCCGATGTTGTAAAAGATGAAATAAATGAAAATTTAGATGATGTAAACGTGCAAGATGAAAAAGAAGAGAAAAAATCTTTTATTGAATCACATATAGAAAACTTAGACAACGATGTTACTAGTGTTGAAGATAGTATTATTGAAAGTACTGACGAGGTCGAAAATATAGAACCACCTGAACTGGATGAAGAACCTCGAATTGATGAAAACAATATTGATGAAATTTATGAGTTAGTAACAGAAGAAGAAAAAATTGATGTTGTAGTAGAGGACGAGGAAACTGTTCTTTCACGGGTGGAAATTGATGATAATGAAAATCCGTTTGAAGAAATTGATAAAGATAAAGATAAAGATGAAGCTGAAAGCAATGAAACCGAAGATATCGCTAAAGAAGAGAATTTAGAAACAGGATATGTTGTGCAAGGCTCTTCAATTACATTTAGTTCTGACGAGCTTTCTTCCGAAGTGAAGACAGATCCTCAAGATTTAATAACTGAGGAATCGGTAGAAAATGAAATTGAAGAATGGCCATCTGAATCTTCAATGGGTAAAGAGGAGAATGTTGAAAATTCTAATTTAGACATTGAAGATGTTCAAGAAAACATTGGAGTTGAAATTGCTTCTGAAGAAACTGATAAAAACATTAATGAAGTTGAAGCAACAAAAATTGATAATCAGCAGATGTTATTTAGTGAAGAAGATCTTGAAAACATTTCCAATATTGAAGATAACACAGGTGAAGTAGATGCTGAGTCATCGAAAGAAATTGAACAAACTAAAGAGATACTTGAGCAACAAATTGATATTTCAATGTTGCTGGAAAACAAAAAAATTACAAAAATTATTGAAGTAGTTTTTGATTATGATATGGAAGAGTTTGCAAATGCAATTGATAAAATATCTGAATGTAGAAATGAAACAGAAGCTCATTCTGCAATAGATGATGTTGCTAGAAAATCGTACATAGACAAATCGGTTAAAGAAATAAAAGTTTTTAAGAATATTATTTCAGAATTTTTTAATTGAATTTACAACAAAATTAAACCATAAGAGTAGAAATTAAATGATTATTGATTATACTAAAATATATGTGAAAGCTGGCAATGGCGGACCAGGAGCAGTTACTTTTAGAAGAGAAAAATTTGTAGCTAAAGGTGGCCCATCTGGTGGTAATGGTGGAAAAGGGGGAGATATAATTTTTGTTGCCGATAATAACTTAACAACTCTTCTCGATTTTAAATATAAAAGAAAGCATCTTGCAGAAAATGGAGGTAGAGGAGAAAAATCTCTTAAGGATGGTAAATATGCTGAGAATGAACTGATTAAGGTTCCAGTTGGAACGGTAATTAAGGATGCGGAAACAGAGGAAATTCTTGAGGATCTTAATGAAAATGGAAAAGAAGTAATTTTTCTAAAAGGTGGTCTTGGTGGAAAAGGGAATAGCAATTTTGCAACCTCCACTAATCAAACTCCTCGTTATGCTCAACCTGGTATTGCTGGAAAAGAAATGGATATAATTCTTGAGCTAAAAATGCTTGCAGATGTTGGACTTGTCGGATTTCCGAATGCAGGTAAATCTACTTTTATTTCAGTTGTTTCAGCCGCTCGTCCTAAGATAGCGGACTATCCTTTTACAACTCTTGAGCCTAATCTTGGTATTGTAAAATATAAAGATTTTAGAAGTTTTGTAATTGCCGATATTCCTGGAATTATTGAAGGAGCTCACGTTGGCAAAGGACTTGGGTACAAATTCCTAAAACATATAGAACGTACAAAGGTATTATTAATTTTAATTGATTCAACTGTTGAAGACCCTCAAAAAGAATATGATATTTTATTAAATGAGCTTCTGGAGTTCAGTGATTTAATGGCTGACAAAAATAAAGTAATTGCATATACAAAACTTGATTTATTGGATGATGAAGAGAAAGAAGAATTACTTTCTAAACCAATTAAAAATTATGACGGCAAACCATTTTTAATTTCTTCTGTAGCACAATTAGGACTTTCTGGGCTACTAGATTCTCTGTGGAGTATGGTAGAGGAAAGTTAAGCATGTTGTCGTGCTCAATTCTTAGCTTGTCTGTGTTGCATATTTATATTGAGTATTAATTTGTATGCTAAGAAATGAAACAATAATAACAAGTATAATTCCACCCGAAATAATGTGCATAAAACTATATCCGTTATCAATTAGAAATCCGAAAAGAAGGGGACTCAACGCTGTTCCAAGAATCATAATTGTAGCAAACACGCTACGTATTCCACCAAGAGATTTCACTCCATAAGTTTCTGCAATTACTGCTGTTTTAATTGTGCCACCTAAACCTACTGAAACTCCAGTGAGAGTAAGGTAAACAAATGCAACATAGCTATGATTAAAAAACAACAATGTAGTTAAGCCAATTAGAAAAGGAATTAGATATAACGGAAGTAATTTTAGTGCAGAATATTTGTCAATTAATTTTCCGCTTAACAATGAGGAAATAGTTCTCCCAGCAGCAAATCCTAAAAAACTGAAAGATAACCATTCAATTGTCCAATTCTTAAAATCTGCCAGTGATGTTTGATAGAAGAATAATCCAGTAACCATAAACGGAAGAACAATGGAATTGAGTGCTATTAAATAAAAATTTCTGTCTTTAAAAAGAACGCTTCGTGAAAAGTCTGAATTCTTTTTATTGCCTTTACTCTCATCATCCTTCTCTTTTATATTTGCTAGAGAAAACCAAATAACTGGAATTAAAACAACAGCAACCATAATTGAATTTATAATTAATGAATTTCGCCAACCTACATAGCCGATTACAAAGATCATTAATATTGGAAAAATTCCTTCGCCAGTTGAGTATCCAAGAGATGTAATGCTTAAAGCCTTCCCACGAGTTTTATCAAAAAATTTAGAAATAGATGTATTTGATATGTGACTTAATAATCCCTGCCCAGCAAATCTTAACCCTAGCACACCTAAAAATATCATAATTATATTAAAGGAAAATGCCATCATTAATGAAGAAGCAAGCAATAATAATGCAGAGTATATTGTGTATTTCCTTAGGTCAGAACTGTCTATTAACTTTCCGACGTATGCAAGAATAAGAGAACTTGTTACGGTAGCAATTGCATATAGCCCACCAAAGTAGGAGTTAGTAAGTTCAAATTCGTTTATGATTTTAGGAACATAGAGGGAAAGTAAAAAGGTCTGCCCAAAACTAGAAAAGAAAGTTAGAATAAAACCAAAAGAAATTAAGCGTTTGTTGCCCAAAAAGAATCGTATATAATCCATAAATTAAATCAATTTTTCCGTAGAATTATTATTCTACTTTCATCGTTGTAAAGAATTTGCAAATTGAATTTATTGCAAATAAAGGCAAATGTTTTTTTGTGATAAAACACTACATGGGTTGTATCTCTAGAATAATGCCAATTATTATTAAATTGTTCAACATCATTCCAAACGTCTGTCATTACTATTAAGATTCCGTTTTTCTTAATTAGATTCATTAGGTTATCAATTTCATTCTTTGGTTCAAAAAAGTGCTCAAAAACTTCGGTAGAAAAAATAAAATCATACTGTTTATTCAATTCATTTTTTACAAAAAACGGATCGTAGTCTTCACACTTAATTCCTTGCTGCTGTAGCAGTTTTGATAATGTAGGTGTGTGCCCGCATCCATAATCCAATCCTATCATGTTTTTTTCTAAAAATTGTAATGCTGGTTTAATAGCTTTGTTCAAAAAATTAACATATCCCTTGAACTCAATTCCATTATTATGAGTTTGGTATCTTTCTTTTTCATCTTTGTTGGAAATAAAATTATCTGGGTTAACACTAATTAAACTACAATTATTACATAAATAATAATCTCTATTATCAGAGCTATTTATAAGTGTAAGATTATTATTATCACATAAGTTACAAATCATATTAGTCAAAATTTATTTGCACATGTAATACAAAGGTTAACGTATGGAATGCTCATTAATCTTTTAACAGCTATGTAGTCACCACATCTTGTGCATTTTCCATAATTTTCTGAATCAATTTTGGATAAGGAATACTTAATTCTGTTAACCGTAGTTTGCTTATCTTGCAGTGAGGCATCAACAATTACCTTATTATTAATTGCATCCATTCTTGAAACACGTCCATAAGCACAATAAGGTGCAATCGGTTTTGCAGCTTCTTCTAGTAGAATTATTTCATCTTCAAATTCAACAATTTGTTTTAGAATTGAATTTTTAATTATTTCCTTTTCCTCATTTGTCATATAATTGTTTCCCGAGCAACATTAAAATTGTTTTTAACATACGAAAATTTGATTTTTTCTGTTAGAAAAAAAAGATTTAATAAATCTTTTTTTGTCAAAAGGGAGAAGTTTCATATACTTTGAAA
>JAQICK010000103.1 GCA_027858595.1 Melioribacteraceae bacterium | reverse complement strand
ATTTCATTTCTATTATTTGTTGAAACAATTTTTTGTACGGTAATTAGTGCTTCTGAATATTTTCCAGATTCAAAATTATTTTTAGCTACAATCATTAATTTATCATTTGTTGAGAACTTAACATCGTATAATTTTTTACTCATCTCGTCAGCAAATGAATCTTCCGCAATATTATTGTTTCCATTACGAGCAAGAATATAGTGTTTTTGAGCAAGTAATTTTTCCTTTAGCATTTCATACGCTAATGCAATTTTAAAGTTTGCAATTCCTGTATAATCTGGAGATATAGTTTTTGAAATAAATTGCTCATACTCAGTAATAGCCTCAATAAATTTATTCTGTTTAAATAGTATTTCTCCTTTAAGAAAAAAGCAAAGAGCATAAGTTTGGAGAAATTTTGGCACTGTGTTACCAAGTAAAATCCGATTTAATATTTCTTCTGCTTTCGGTAAATCTTTTTGGTCAATTTGTAAAATTGCATATTGATAAAGGAATAATTCATTGTAAGGATAAACCTCAACAAGGTGCGTTAGTATTTCTTCGGCACTATCATACATTGCGTTATATTCTGTATACAATTTCCCAAGATGGTAAGCTGCTTCCGTTTTACAATTTTCACATTTCGTAAAAGCTGTCCTAATATTTCTCAGACCTTCTTGTTTTTCTCCCTCAAGACCAGCAACTGAAATTGCCCACCCTAAGAAACCCGGTACAAATCCTAAAGCATATTTGATTGTGCCTAACTGTAAGTATGGTGCAAAGTAGTTTTCATCGTATTCAATTGCATCTTCAAAATAATTAACTGCACTCTTTGTTGCCCAAAATGCGTCCATTGTATTTTGTTCAGTTGAACTATAAATTGATTTGAGAAGGTAGATATTTCCTAAATTATAATTAACAACTGCATTTTCTGGTAGTTTTTCATATTGTAATTCTCCCTTCACCATAGCAATTTCAAAAAACTTTAGATAATTATTTTTACTAATAGAATCTTTGTTTGCCAAATAGAACCAAAGATGATTTCTACTTAAAAAGTAATATCCTAAAGATGAATTGGGAAACTCTGTAATCACTTCTTCAAAAGTTTTATTGGCTTGTTTAAAATTGAATTGAAATGACAGCTCATCACCAAGTGTGATGAGCGAATCTAATTTTGTTTGTGAAAGTAAAGTTAAATTGGAAGCAATCAGGATAGCAACTAATAGAGATAGCTTCATTATTCCTTATTTCCCTTCAATGTCTTTTTGGCTGATGCTTTTATAAATTCTCTAAAAAGAGGATGAGCTTTTGTTGCTCGTGATTTAAGTTCTGGATGAAACTGAACTCCAACAAACCAAGGATGATTTTCAAGTTCAATCATTTCAACCAACTCTTTATCAGGCGAAATTCCACTGATAACAATTCCATTCTTCTCAAGCTCTGGAATAAATATATTATTTACTTCAAAACGATGTCTGTGTCGTTCGGAAATTTTCACTTTTTTATATGCTTTAGAAGCCTTAGTTCCCTTTTTTAGTTCACAAGGATAAGCTCCTAATCTCATAGAACCTCCTTTGAGTTTCACCTTTAATTGTTCGGGCATTAAGTGAATTACATCAGTTTTAGTATTTTTAAACTCAGTGCTGTTCGCATTTTTCAAGCCACAAACATTACGGGCATACTCAATTACAGCAGTTTGTAATCCAAGGCAAATTCCAAAGAATGGAACATTATTTTCTCTCGCATATCTAATAGCTTCAATCTTACCTTCAATGCCTCTTTCACCAAATCCACCAGGGACTAATATTCCATCAAATTCCTTCAGCATTTCAGAAACATTGTTGCACGTCATGTTTTCAGTACTTAAATATTCTGCTTTCACGGATACATGGTTTTCAGCACCAGCATGGATAAAAGCTTCATCGATACTTTTGTATGCGTCAAGCAACCCAGTATATTTTCCACAAACAGCTATTCTTATTTCGCGCTCTGGTTTTTGAATTTGTCCAACAAAGTGACTCCACTTATCAAGATTTATATTTAAGTCAGGTAAATTCAACATTTCTAAAGCTATGCTATCCATTTCTTGTTTACGCAAAACTAACGGAACTTCGTAAATTGTTTTACAATTATATGCCGAAAAAACTTCACTTTTAGCAACATTGCAAAATAAAGAAATCTTGCTTTTGATATCATCATCCAGTGGATCATCAGATCGGCAAACTAACATATTTGGCTGAATTCCTAACTCCAAAAGTGCTTTAACACTATGTTGTGTTGGTTTTGTTTTCACTTCACCAGCAGCCGAAATATAAGGCACAAGAGTAACATGAATTGATAAAGCATTGTTTCTACCAAGCTGAACCATCAACTGACGCATCGATTCAAGAAATGGTAGGCTTTCAATATCGCCAACGGTTCCACCAATTTCCGTTATTATAACGTCGTATTTATCTGTTTCTCCAAGTGCAAGCATTCTTCGTTTAATCTCATCAGTAATGTGAGGAATTACTTGCACGGTGGCACCAAGATAATCTCCACGTCGTTCTTTAGAAATCACATCAAAATAAACTTGTCCTGTTGTAGTGTTATTAGCCTTGCTCATGCTAACATCTAAAAATCTTTCGTAATGCCCAAGGTCCAAATCTGTTTCTGCTCCATCGTCGGTTACATAAACTTCACCATGTTGAAAAGGTGACATTGTTCCAGGGTCAACGTTAATATATGGATCAAATTTTTGAATAGTAACACTGTACCCGCGAGATTTTAGCAGAAGTCCTAACGAGGCCGCAGTAATTCCTTTACCAAGTGATGACACAACACCGCCAGTAACAAAAATATACTTAACGTTTTTCTTGTTTTTCATTTTTACCGTCAATTATGGGAGTTAAACTTGGACTCAAAGATAACAAATTTTAATGTAAACTCTAAAAGTTTTCAATCTTTAATTTGTAT
>JAQICK010000381.1 GCA_027858595.1 Melioribacteraceae bacterium | reverse complement strand
ATTACCAGAATCTTAAAAATCCTATTAAAAAATATGCAAACATCACTCCCAATAATTTTCCTCAGAACGAAATTATAATTGAAGCAATTATTTTGAATAAAAATCTTTACGTATTAACCGAGTCAAAAATTCTTATTTACTCAATTCACAAATAGAATTTCACTTTGTCTATTAAAATAAAAATTATTCTTTTTGTATTAATATTTATCTGGGTTGCAGGAATATTTGTCGAATTTATAATTCCCTATTTCAATGGTTTGTCTTACGCTTATACATTTATTAACAGGCTTTATGCAACAGTTTGTCATCAGCAATTTCATAAACTAATTGAGTTCAATGGGCATCACTCACTTGTTTGCTCACGTTGTAGTGGCATCTATATTGGTGGATTTCTATCATCATTTATTTTACTATTTATTCCCACTTTAAAAATTAGAAATGGGAAGTTCATATTACTTGCTGCCTTACCAATGTTGACTGACGTTCTATTATATTCGTTTGGATTCTATTCTTATTCAAAAATAATTGCACTTATTACTGGTGTTCTTTTTGGTTCGGTTGGAATTGTTTATATTTACTACGGCTTACAAATTTTACTAGAGAAAAATGCAAAATAAAAAATTTATTTCCCCATTAGTTGTTGGCTTTGCCGCCGGAATTTTATCAATTGTTCCTGTAATTAAAAGCCTTGGATGTTGCTTACTAATTCCAGTTGCAGCTTTCTTGTCGCTTATGCTCGATCAAAAAGCCAACAAAAATTTTTCAAAATTAGAAATTAAAAAGGGTGTGATTTTTGGGTTAGTTACTGGATTAACCGCTGCCTTTTTCGGTACTTTTTTTGATTTTCTAATTACTCTAATTACACAAACAAATGACTTAGTATATGCATTCCCACAACTACTAGAGACTATCAATCAATTTCCAGTTGATGAAGCTACTAAGCAAGAAGTACTTGCTCTTCTTGGTGGAGTGATAGAAGATATAAAAACAAACGGTTTCTCATTGCTTTACACGCTTTCACTACTGGCAAATAATCTGTTTTCAAATTCTGTATTTGGAATTTTAGGTGGAATAATTGGTGTACAAATTTTGAACTCAAGAAATCAACAGAAGTAGTATTTTGAAGTCATCCTACAAAAACTGGATAAATAATTCGGATTCTTTTATTACTGTAATCTAAACGGAAATGTAATAGCAACTGATTGAGGTTTGCTTTGTGTTCCTTCTGGTAATGGCTCAAAGCGCCATTGTCTAAGCGAATTCATTGCTGCTGCTTCTAATCTTGTATCTGCCTTCTGAATTGGAATTATACGGCCTACAGAGCCATCAGCCATTATAGTGAATCTTAGTTTTACATCTATTTCTTTTGAAACTCCTGGCGGATAAGCAGGAATGTTATAACTATATATTTTCCTTTTTCCTTTTCCACCAAACTCTAACTCAAAACCAAAATTACCTTTTCCCTCGCTATTATCTTCTAACCCTTCATCTTTTTCTACTTTTTTCTCTTCTGGTTTTGCGTCTTCCTTTTTACTCTCTTTGGCGGCAACTGTTTTGTTAGTCTCATCTACATTTTTAGCTGTTGGAACTTCAACTTCTTTTTTCTCTTTATCTTTTTTTGTTTTTTTCTTGCTCTCACGTTTACTAATAGCACCTGATGAACTTGAGTTACCAAAATCACCAAACCCAATGGTAACGTACTCGTTCATGTCAACTTCGGGTGTAATTTTAAACGCCATCAATAAAAGAAGAATTAGAAGATGAATAATAATAGAAATTGAAGTTGATTTATATTCAGACTTTTTCCAAAACATTATAATGATTCTTTTTCTGTTTCAATTGTAAATTTGTTAATTCCAACACCTTTGGCTACATCTATTACTTTTATCACCAAATCAATTTTTGCTGCTTTATCAGCTCTAATAATTAAATTTTCTTCATTAAAATTCTTATTAAAAGCTTCTAATTTAATAGGAAGATTTCCAACCGTAACTTTATCTTTTCCAACAAATATTTCACTTCCCTCTGTAATTGAAACAATAATTCTTGTTGGAACAGTTTGTTCATTGTTCTTTGCACCAGGTAGTTGAACCTTTACACCAGTTTGAATTACAAATTGAGATGTGAGTAGAAAGAATATTAAAAGTAACATCACAATATCAGTAAGTGACGAGAAATGAAAAACGGTGAGAGGTTTATTTTGCATCTCAAATTTCATCTATTCCTCTTCCAAATTTAATTTATTATTAGAGTTGTGCATGTCTTCAACTATATCAACAACATCGTTGGAAACAATTTCAATATCAAGAACAAATTTATTTATTGCGTTTACTAAATAGTTATAAAAAGAATAAGCAATAATTCCAACAGCAAGACCAAATGCAGTAGTAAGTAAGGCTTCCCAAATTCCTCCAGCTAAATCACTTGGATTTGCTGCTCCTTGCAAGTCTTCAATTTTCATAAAAGCGGAAATCATTCCAGTAACCGTTCCTAGAAATCCCAGCAAGGGAGCAACACCAGCAATAGTTGCCAGAACGGATAAGCCCTTTTCCAATTTATTAATCTCTTGGCGTCCAGCAGATTCTATAGCTTCTTTAACTCGTTCATGACCAAAACGAATTTTCTTTAAGCCTTTTTTTACAATATTTGCAGTAGGAGTTTTGAATTCCAAGCAGAAATTTATTGCACTATCAATATCATTTTTTTTCAGTAACCCTCTAATTTTAACAAGAAAAACTGGAATATTTGAGCGTGACTTTTTAATAACTAAATATCTATCTACAATTATCGTGATTGCAACCAGCGATGCTATAAAAATAAATAGCATAACCCATCCACCTTTGAGAACAACTTCTAACAAATTCATTTTTTTCCTTTCTTAAATTTTATTTTTCTGCAAAAACTCTTCAGCTTCTTTCCTTGAGTTAAAGTATCCAATACGAACACGATTCCAAGTACTATTTTTCGATTTAATAAATACCTTAAATATAAATGAGTCAAAACCACGTTTCTTTAATTTATTTACTTCTCGTTCTGCTATCGACGTACTTTTCCACGAGGACGATTGCACGGTGAATTGTACTCCATCCGTATAAATTCTTTGAGTAACATTTTGGTCATTTGGAATATCTCTGTAAAGACCGGCTGCGCTTGATTTTGAAGATCCTTTTTTAATATGCTTAACTTCTTCCTTAACTGGTTTAGAGATACTCTCAATTTTTTTAACTTCTAATAATTTCTCACTATCCGTTTGTTGATCATTTTTGCTAATATCTTCAGTGTGTTTTGCAGAAGTAAGCGCATAAGCAGAATCAATTTTAGATTGCTCAACATTATCACTTGCAGAATTTACTTCTATCGTCTCTCCACGCTGTTCTTCGGTTGATTCATCAGATGTAGGCCAAAAGAAAAAGATTACTACTACAGCTATGACTGCTGCAAAAACAGCAATTAACAAGATGGGATTTTTATACCATTCGTTCGACTTTTTTCTTAATGCAGAATAACTCATACGTTTATTCTTGTTTTTTTCCTCTTTAGCAGGCTCATCAATTGAAACTTCTTCTAAATTAATACCTTCAACCACTTCGTCTGGAGCTTCATCCAAAATTTCTTGAGCTTCATCTTCTGAATCTTCTTTAATGTAATCATCTAATTCATCAAATGGATTTTTATCATCATCTATTTTATCAATAATCTCTTCAACATTTTCTTCATCTTCAATTTTATCAGTTGTTTCCTCTATATTGCTAATCCCATACTCCGATTCAGCTAGATTATCTTCTGTGATTTTTGTCTCAGAAT
>JAQICK010000023.1 GCA_027858595.1 Melioribacteraceae bacterium | reverse complement strand
AAAAGCTGATAATGAAAATTTAGATCGATTTGATTTCCAATTTTTAGATGCAATTCGTGATGCTGAAAGACAAATGTTTTTTGGAAATAATACATTATTGAGAGATGTTCTTAACTATTTTTTAGACTATAAATTAACCAAAGGTGAAGATTCTGAAAATCTATCAGAAGACCAACATACTGAATTAAAAAGAAGAGAAGAATCATTAAACCAGAAATCAAAAATACTACTGGAAGAATTAATAAACCGTATTGATAAAGATAATATAGTGAAATACTCTAAAGATACAGGTGCTGATAACGGTGGTATTCCAAATTTTGATGCAGATATTACGGAGCAAGAATTACTATTTGTTTTAAGACTAATTGTAGAAAATAAATCTGGATTTAAAATCCCTATTAAGAACAATGGATTAGGTTATAACAATTTATTATTTATTGCTTTAGTTCTTGCAAAAATGCAAATGGAATCTTCGGCTGATATGGGGGATAATGCGAAAGTGTTTCCTATACTAGCGATTGAGGAACCAGAAGCACATTTGCATCCATCAATGCAATCAAAATTCTTAAAGTTTCTAAATACAAATTTGAAAAAGGATGAGCAAGCACGTCAAATATTCATCACATCACATTCTACACATATTACTTCAGCTGTTGATTTAGAGTCTATTATTTGCTTGTATCAAGATATTGATGAAGAATTTAAGGTTGGATATCCTTCTAGAATATTTAGAGAAACGAAAAAAGATAAAAACTCAAAAATGTATGTGCAGAGATTTCTTGATGCAACAAAATCTAATATGCTTTTTGCAAATAGAATAGTATTTGTTGAAGGATTAGCAGAACAATTATTACTTCCTTGTTTTGCTGAATACCTGAGCTTAGAAGAAGAACTAATAGATAAGCATACAAGTATAGTCAGTGTCGATAGCAGAACATTTAAGCACTTCCTAAAAATATTTGCATATAATGCGGATACTAATCCATATGCAATTAACAAAAAAGTAGTTTGCATTACGGATGCTGACCCAACAATAAAAAGGGACAATAAATGGGTCCCAACTTTTCCATTCGCACTTGATACTACCGATAGTAGCAAACCTATATCTTCACATGTTACAAATCTGATTAATGATTTCCAAAACTTATTTCCCAATATTAATGTTTACCACCCACAAAGTGGTGTTGGGAAAACACTGGAATATGAAATAGGAAAAGAAAATCCAACATCTGAATTACTAATAACTGATTCATTCCCAAGCCAAAACAGTCCCCATACACCAGAAAACTATCGAGATATCATTAATAAATACGAAGATAGTTTAGATGATATCATTCAAGAATACAAAGCCAAGCAAGGTATTGATGATATAAATGACAATAAAATATTAGCTGATATATCAAGCTGTGATTGGGTAGATGAAACTGATAAAAAGAAAGCATTAATCGCTGCAATCTATTATAAAATTGTTAGTAATGTTAAAGGAGAACATGCATTATATTTAGAACAAAAACTAAGAGAGAATTTCAAAAAAGAGGGTGATGCAAGAAAAGAATTTAATGTTCCAAAATATATCAAAGATGCATTAACAAAAGTAGTTGAATGACATGAAAAATATTGACCAATTACCTCATATTGAGACTCTTCAAGATATAGAAACTGACTTTAAGGTTTTTGCGGGGCCTGGTGCTGGGAAAACCACTTGGTTAATTTCACATTTAGAGAGGGTATTAAAAGAATCTACTCGGCTAGGTAAAACTGGTCGAATTGCATGTATAACTTATACAAATGTTGCAGCAGACGAGATTATTAATCGGTTAAAGTGTGATAAAAACCGGTTTGATATTTCAACAATTCATAGCTTCCTTTATCGAAATATCGTAAAGCCATTTTCATATCTTATTGAAAAAGATGTTAATGATGAAATATTATTTAATGTTTCTGCATTAGATGGTCATGATGAACATTTCGTACATTCAGATAGATTAAGAAGGTGGCTAAAAACAATAGGAGACATAAATGGAAGAGATTACAATAGATATACTTGGCCTATTAATAAACTAAAAGTTGTTGCCGAATTATCAAGTTTAGATTATGCATTTCTTGAGGATGATATACAAATAATAATAAGAAAAATTAGAGGTGCTGGCTTACCTAAATCAAATGGCGAATTGTGGATTTACAAGTCAAAATACTGGAGGGACGGTATAATGCATCATGAAGATGTTTTATATTTTTCCTATTTAATACTCTCAAGGTCTCCAAGAATTGTTGAATTTTTAAGAAGTAAATTTCCGTATATATTTATTGATGAGTTTCAAGATACAACTGAAATTCAATCATGGATTATTAAAAAGATCACTGAATCAATAACGAAGGTTGGAATTGTAGGAGATTTAGCACAGTCTATATATAAGTTCACTGGAGCAAAACGTTCTGATTTTATAAACTTTAAAAGTGGAGTCATTTCCGAGTTCAAGCTCAATCACAATCATCGTTCAACTACAAACATTGTCGATTTCTTGAACTTATTGAGACCAGATATTAATCAAGAATACGGCGAAAATAAACCAGTGGGCGAAAAAGTTAAAGTATTTATTGGATCAATACAGTCATCAAAAACATGGTTTGAGGAACATTTCCATGAAAGCTCCATTTATATTCTAACAAGGAAAAACACCAGCATATCAGAAATTAATAATCAACTTGGTATAGCTAATGTCAACTTGTTAAAAGAACTTTATTCAAATGACTCAAATTCACCCAGAGCAAGAATAATTCATGCAATTTTAATGGGTTTTAAGTTTGATGAAAAGAATGACTTTAAGTTTTCACTAAACGAAATACTAAAACCATTAAGAAGAGCAAGTGGGAAAGAAGTTCTAAAACTCGAATTGAGGAAGATTGCAATTGATATTATCGACTCCTTAAAATTAGAAACGAACTTAAATAAAACAATTTCCGATATTTATAATGAATTAAAAAAGAAAACTTCTATTGAGTCTGCTTTTGAAATCGGCCCAGCATTACGTGCGGGTCATGCAAAAACATTTTACGACTCTCATACTTTAAATGATATCCTCCCTTATATTAAGGTTGATACGAAATCAGAAGATTTGGTTAGAACCATTCATAGTGCAAAAGGGACAGAATTTAAAAATTCACTTGTCCATTTTGAATCAACTTCTGATTTTAGGAAGTATATCCTTGATGGTTCGAATTATATTGATACTGTAGAAGATGATGGCAGGATCTATTATGTCGGTTGTAGTAGAGCAATGGAAAAATTATTTATCAATATACCCGAAGCTACACAAGAGGATATTGATATGATTATTGAGATGAATATGGTTTATGAAACATTAGATTAATTATCATAAAGACAAAACCATGAACCCAAAAACAATCAAGGGAACTCTACAAAATTTAATTAAATATACTATTCCTCTAC
>JAQICK010000398.1 GCA_027858595.1 Melioribacteraceae bacterium | reverse complement strand
GACCTGGCGAAGGATTTGTTGACTATTATTGGATAAAATCTGGTGAGAGTGAAGCATCTCCAAAAGTTTCTTACGTTAAATCGTTTGAAAAATGGCAATGGATAGTTGGTAGCGGAATTTATATTGATGATGTTGAAAAGGAGATCTCTGAAATTACTTCTCAAATCATTATTTTCTTATTATTAGTTTTGGGAATTGTTGCAGTATTAGTCTTGTTTTTTGCTAAAAATCTTTCCACTCCATTAATTGGAATAGTGAACTCTGCTCAAAGCATTTCATCAGGCAACTTTGCAACTAAAATTGAAGAATTAAATAGAAATGATGAAATAGGAATTCTTCAGAAAGCTTTTTCAGAAACAGTAAAAATTATTACAGACAAAGTATTTTGGTATGAGCAATTGTTAGACGCAATGCCTTTCCCAATATCAGTAACAGATATGGATATGAACTGGACATTTATAAACAAACCAGTAGCTGGTATTATAGGAAAAACTCGTGAGGAAGTTGTCGGTAAAAAAATGCAGTGTAACAACTGGAATGCAGATATCTGTAATACTAAGAATTGTGGAGTTGAACTTCTTCGGAATGGTACACATAACTCACAGTTTACACAGCCAGGATTAGATAAAGATTTTAGTGTTGTATCAGAATTTATTTTAGATAAAAAAGGAGAAAAGATTGGGCATATTGAGATAGTTCAAGATATAACAGATGCAAATAGAATGAAAATAAGACTAGAAGATGGTGCCAATACTCTTCTTGAAGAAATGAATAAATTTTCTTCTGGAGATTTAACTGTAGCACTTGTAGATGATGGAACAGATGCGATAGCTCAACTTTATTTAGGCTTTACAACAGCTGTAGCAAGAATTAGAGACATAATTCAAAATGTAGCTGAAGCTTCTCAGGCTACAGCAAGTGCGAGTACACAAATCTCCTCAAGTGCAGAAGAAATGGCAGCTGGTGCTCAAGAACAAAGTTCACAAACAAGTGAAGTTGCAGCAGCCATGGAAGAGATGTCACGAACAATTGTTGAGACAGCAAGTAATGCAACTATTGCTGCAGAAGCATCAAAAGAATCGAGTGTTCAAGCGAGTGCTGGTGTATCAAAAGTAAATGAATCTAAAAAGGGGATGGAAAATATAGTTGAATCTGCTCAGGTCACAGGAAAGATTATATCATCCTTAGCAAATAGAACCGATCAAATTGGTGAAATAGCACAAGTTATTGATGATATTGCAGATCAGACAAACCTACTAGCCCTTAATGCTGCAATTGAAGCTGCACGAGCTGGTGAGCAAGGACGAGGATTTGCTGTTGTGGCAGATGAAGTTCGTAAATTGGCAGAGCGTACAACAAAAGCTACTAAAGAAATTGCAGAAACAATAAAAGCAATTCAAGTGGAAGCAAAAGAAGCAAATAATTCAATGAAGGAAGCTGGAGAAGCAGTAAATAGCGGCTTAAAATTAAATGATGAAGTAGGTGAGGTATTAGAAGCTATTTTAGCAGGAGCTGAAAATGTTGCAACTCAAATTAACCAAGTAGCTGCTGCAAGTGAAGAACAATCTGCAACAGCAGAAGAAGTATCTACAAATGTTGAAGCAATCAACAATGTTGCTAATGAATCGGCTGCAGGTGTTCAGCAAATAGCTTCAGCATCTGAGGACTTAAATAAACTAACAGAAAACTTAAGTGAATTAGTAGAACAGTTTAAAATGGATAATTCTAATAATAATAATAAACTCTTAGGTGCGTAATTATGGCTGAAGAAAAGAAAGAAACAATTGAGAATGAACTATTGCAGCTAGTAACATTCCGTATAGGAAATGAAGAATTTGGCTTTAACATCTTCCAAGTAAAAGAAATTAATAAGATGATGAACGTAACACAAATTCCAAATTCGATAGGAGCTGTAAAAGGAGTTGTAAATTTAAGAGGCTCTGTAATTCCAATAGTGAGCTTACGAGAAAAACTCGGCTTCTCAGAATTAGAGTATACGACATCTACGCGAATAATAGTTGTAGAATATAAGAGTAATAATATTGGTTTTATAGTTGATGAGGTAAATGAAGTATTACGAATAGAATCATCTATAATAGAATCAGCTCCAGAGATGACCACGAATATAGAATCAGCATTTATAAGTGGAATAGCAAAGCTTGAGAGCAGATTACTAATTCTCCTTGATTTGGATAGAATCCTAATTCAAGAAGAGGAAGGATTAGAAGCAGTAGAAGCTTAGTATAAATCATAATAGATTAAAACTATTAACCCTCACTTCCAAATTATTTGGGGCGAGGGTTTTTTATTATAAGTAAAACTGAAAGTGAATAACACAGAAAAATACTGCCATAAAAAAGGTAGTGTAACAAGTTTTGTGTAAATGGTAAAAATCCATGAAGCGTAGGGAGGCGATAGCCGACCGAAGCTTCATGGATTTTATTGAAAAAATTATTAACTTAATTAGACGTTCTGCAAAATAGTGTTATTTAAAAAGTTGTAATTTTATTAATTTAAGCTATGAGATTTTCACCCAAAAATAGAAAAGCAATGGAAACCAAAACCACAAGATTCCAACGTCGCCCACGAACCTTTAGATCCATGACTGGGTTAAGTAAAGAAAAATATACTGAGTTATATAA
>JAQICK010000445.1 GCA_027858595.1 Melioribacteraceae bacterium | reverse complement strand
CCCTAGGACAGCAAAGAATAAAATGACACTTCTTATTTTTACTTTATTGTTCAATCAACTATCTCTTTTTGATTTATATTCTTCAATAAAATTTTCTCCATATTTCCAAATATCTCCAGCTCCTAGTGTTACTATTATATCATCGTCTTTCACAAGTTTCAAAAGGGTTGATGCAATATCCTGTTTATTCTCTAAGTAAATAACATTCTTATGCCCAAAACTCTTTGCTGCATTTGCAATAAGCTCGCCAGATATTCCTTCCATTTTTTCTTCGCGGGCTGGATAGACATCCGTGCAAATAAAAACATCCGAATTTAAAAAAGCTCTTCCAAATTCCGCATAAAAATCACGTGTTCGTGAATAGAGATGCGGCTGAAAGACAGCGACCAATCTTCTTTTCCATCCATTTCTAATACCAGAAAGAGTTGCATTTACTTCTGTTGGATGATGTGCATAATCATCAACAACTAAAATTTCATTATTATATTTTGTTTCAAATCTTCTGTAAACACCGCTAAATGATTCTAAGGCTTTTTTTATTACTGAAAACTCTACACCCAATTCTTTTGCAATTGCAACTGCCACAAGTGAATTATTTACATTATGTTTTCCAGGAATATTTAATGTTATTTCGCCTAGCTCCTCGCCTTTATAATCAACCGTAAAAGTAGATTCGAACTCATTATACTTAATATCAATAGCTCTTACATCTGCTTGTTGTGTTGTTCCATAAGAAAGTATTTTTTTCTTAATTAAGGGTCTAATATCTTGAAGAGCTGGCTCGTCTAAGCAAAGAACTACAAAGCCAAAAAATGGAACTTTATTTGCAAATTGAACAAACGCACCTTTGATATCTTCAAGGTCTTTGTAAGTGTCTAAATGATCTGTCTCCAAAGTAGTGATAGCAGCAATACTTGGAGTTAAACTTAAAAAAGTTCTATCAAATTCATCTGCTTCAACAACAATATAATCACTATGTCCAAGCCTAGCATTGGTACCACCAAGACTACTTAACTTTCCACCGACAATTATTGTTGGATCTATTCCAGCCTCAGTTAAAACTAGCCCAACCATTGATGTAGTAGTAGTTTTACCGTGTGTTCCCGCAATTCCAATTCCGTATTTCATACGCATAGTTTCAGCAAGCATTTCTGAACGCTTGATTACAGGAATATCTCTTGCAATGGCTGCTTCTACTTCAGGATTGGATATGTTCACCGCAGAAGAGTATACTAGGACATCTACATCACCAAGATTATCTTCTGAATGCCCTATCGTTACAGGAATTCCGATGCTTTGCAATCTTTCAGTTGTAGCAGATTCACTCATATCAGAACCAGATATCTTGAATCCTCTACTGAGCATTATCTCTGCAATTCCGCTCATTCCAATTCCACCAATTCCAACAAAGTGTATTTTTTTAATAACATTTTGAATCATTAAAATTCCTTTAAATAATACTCGCCATTTTAATAACTGCGTTTGCAATTATATTTACGGCATCAGGTTTATCAAATATTTTAATGTTGTTGCTCAATTCTTCAAGACGTAAATCATTAGAAATTAATCTTTCTATATTTTCAACTATAGTTTTATTTAGCTCTTTATCTTCAACTAGCTCTGCAGCATTTCCATTCCTTAATACTTCTGCATTTTTATATTGGTGGTTCTCAGCAACATTTGGAGAAGGCACAAATATTACAGGCAAACCCAAATGAGCAACTTCAGCAATAGTAGTAGCTCCAGCTCTTGCAATAATTACATCTGCCACGGTGTATGCAGTTGCTATGTCGTCAAAGTATTTTACAACCTTTACATTTTCAGAATCTAACGAAGAGAATTCGTCATAATAGCGTTCTCCAGTTTGCCAAAGTATTTGGATACCAAGTTTTAACAGAGCTTCTAAATTATTTTTAATCGCCTCGTTTATTGATTTGGCTCCAAGACTTCCTCCAATAATGACAAGCGTTTTCATGGAATTATCGAATCCAAATTTAATCTTGCTATTTGTTTTATCTCCAAGTGCAATATCTATCCTTATAGGATTTCCAGAAACTTCTAATTTTGATTCATCTCTAAAGTACTTTATTGACTCATCAAAACTCAAAAATATTTTTTGCACTTTTTTCTCTAACAAACGATTTGTAACACCTGGATAACTATTTTGTTCTAAAAGAACTCCTTTGGCACCCATAAATGTTGCACCCCAAATTGCAGGCCCAGAAACATATGCACCTGTACCAATAGCCACTTGAGGTTTATATTTAATACTAATTATTAACGACTGAAACATTGAAACCAAGAGTTTTATTGGAAATAGTAAGTTTTTCAAATTTAGTTGTCTTGAGAAGCCACTAATCCATATTGGTTTAAATCTAAATCCAATTTGTGGAACTACTTTAGATTCAATTTTAGTTTTAGTTCCAACAAACAAAATTTCAGAATCTGGTTGTAGCTCTTTTATCTTTTGTGCCACAGCAATTGCAGGGTATAAATGACCACCTGTTCCTCCACCGGCAAATAAATAACGATATTTAATTCCATGACTAATCAATGGAACTAATCCTTAAAGAATTTTTCTTATTTCCTTGATTGGCAATGTTTATGAGTATTCCAACAGAAATGCTAAAAAGAATAATTGAAGTTCCGCCAAAACTAATAAATGGCAAAGTTATTCCTGTAGTTGGCACTAGACCAGTTACAACGGCTGCATTAATAAATGCACTAATAATTATGTTGAATGAAATTGCAAAGGCCAGGAGTTGCCCATACTGATTATCAGATTTTTTTGCTATATAAATTCCAATTAAAAATATTGCAAAAAATGCAACTAAAACAGTGATTGTACCAATTAATCCAAATTGTTCTCCCAGTATTGAAAAGATAAAATCACCATAAGATTCTGGAAGGAATAAATCACTCTGTCTACTAGCACCCATACCAACACCCAACATACCGCCACTTCCAAGTCCAATTTTCGCTTGTAGAACTTGAATATTTGGTTCACTATTCCCATTTATACTTGCAATAAATCCTAGTATTCGCTGTCTGGAATGGGAGAAAAACATCATCAAACCAACTCCAGCTATAGTAGCGGAACCAAGTGTTGCAGCTATATGCTTAAATTTACTCCCACCAATATAAAGTAATGTGAAACTTGTGAATGCAATAATCATTGCCGTGCTCATATTTGGTTGCAGTACAACTAATCCAGCAATTACAAATATCCAAATAAGTGTGAATTTGAATCCATTTTTAAAATCTTGGATTAATTTCCCTTTGCGTTCAATCATTCCGGCAAGGTGCATAAAGAGAACTAGCTTTGCTAATTCAGAAGGCTGAAATCTAAAAATACCTAAGTCAATCCAGCGTGCAGCTCCTTTAAATTTTGGTGCTAATAAAACTGTTAGAAGTAGCATTACAATTACAGTCAGTAGAGCTTTCTTGCTATATTTATTATAGTATTGATAAGGTATTATTGAAAAAATAATTCCAAACAAAATTGCAACAAACATTTTTCCCATATGAGCTTTAAATAGGAAATAGATGTTATCAAACCTAACTTCGCTATACGCGCTACTAGCCGTAAACACAAGGACTGCACCTAAAACCATTAGGGATAAAACTATTGAAATTAATATTCTTACTGCTATCTTCATTTTATTAACTGCATTACTATTTGTTTAAACTCTTTTCCTCTCTCTTCATAACTTTCAAACATATCAAAACTTGCACATGCTGGAGAAAGTAGAACTAATTCACCATCCACTGCTTCTCTATAAGCTTTTTTAATTACTTCTTCAAAGGAATCTATTTTTTCAACTTCAACTACCGATTTAAAATATTTGGATATTGTATCAGCTGAGGAACCAATTGCATAAATCTTTTTAACATTTTGTGAAACCAATTCTTTAATTCGGCTGTAATCATTTCCTTTGTCTTTACCACCAAGAATTAATCTTATTGGATTTTGAAAACTCCGAAGTGCGTACCAAACTGAATCTACATTTGTGGCTTTAGAATCATTTATAAAATCAATTCCATTTAAGGTTCTAACTAATTCGAGCCTATGCTCAACGCCGGTAAATGAGGAAAGAGCTTCAGCAATTTTCCAATTCTCAACTCCTATCAATTTTGCAACTGCAATTACTGACATTGCATTGTATTGATTGTGTTCGCCCTTTATCTTCAACTCACTTATGTTGCAAACGCTTTCTACTTTTTCACTTCTTTTGAAATAGAAAATACCATAGCTCACAAAAGTCCCATTTAATAATGGATTAAGAGATAGTTCAATTTTTTCACCGTTAGTTATATCCAATTTTGACAAATATGAATCATCAATATTGTAAATGAAATAGTCCCCATTATTTTGATTTTTATTAATCTTTATTTTAGAGTTAGCATATTTACTAAAATCATTGTCATATCTATCCAGATGGTCTGGAGTAATATTTAAAACCACAGAATATTTTGGTTTAAATGAATCTATAAAATCCAATTGGAAACTAGAAACTTCAAGAGCTACATATTCATTTTCTTTCACATCTAAAACAACTTCTGAAAATGCGACACCAATATTTCCAGCAGCATAAGTTTTTACTCCGCAATAATTTAGAGTATGAGTGCATAATGTAGTTGTTGTCGTTTTGCCGTTACTTCCTGTAATTGCAATAATGTTGCCTTTGCAAAACCAAGAAGCAAATTCAATTTCGCTGATAATTTTAATCCCTTTACTCTGTGCCTCAAGAATTACAGAAGCATTAGAAGGCACTCCAGGACTAGTTATTATGAAATCACTATTAAATATTTTTTCGGAATGCACACCAACTTCGTATTCTATCCCTAGTTCATCCAACTCACTAATACTGTTAAGTTTAGCTGAATAATCGCTGACAAATGGAATAGCATCTAATTTTTTTGCCAGTTTTGCCGCAGCAATTCCACTGCGTACAGCTCCGAGAATAGTAATATGTTTATCTTTAATATTTCTCATCTTACCTTAAATGAAGCCAAACTAATAATTACTAGAATTATTGTAATAATATAAAACCGCATAACTATTTTTGGTTCTGCCCATCCTAACAACTCGTAATGATGGTGAATTGGTGACATTTTAAAAATTCTTTTTCCTTCACCATATCGTTTCTTTGTGTACTTGAAATATGATCTCTGAAGAATAACTGACATTGTTTCTATAAAAAAGATTCCACCTAATAATGGGAGGAGTAATTCTTTTTTTACTAAAATTGCAATTATTCCGAATACCCCACCTAGTGCAAGCGAACCAGTATCGCCCATAAATACTTGAGCCGGATAAAAATTAAACCATAAGAAACCAAGACCAGCACCAATTATTGCTGCAATAAATACTGTAAGTTCTCCCGAACCTTGTAAATACACAATGTTAAGATAGTCTGACCAAATTACATTTCCAGAAACATAACTTAATATTGCAAGTGCAAGCATTACAAAAGTAATTGTCCCCATGGCTAATCCATCTAATCCATCTGTAAGATTAACTGCATTTGAGGTTGCTGTTACAATAAAGATTACAACAGGAATATATAATAACTCAAAATCCCAATTTAAATTTTTGAAAAAAGGTAATGTCGTTTGCGTGTTGTATTCGGCAAATTCCGGAAGAAAATAAATTGCACTACCAACAACCAAACCGACAAATACTTGTCCAAGTAATTTATATCGTGCAATTAATCCTTTCGGATATTTTTTAACTACTTTAAGATAATCATCAGTAAAACCAACAAAGCCAAGGAATAATAGCCCAAAAAGAGAAAGCAAAATGTATGTGCTTGCAATATCGCTCCACAGTACAACTGGAACAACAATTGCAAGAATAATTATTAACCCACCCATTGTGGGAGTTCCAGCTTTTTCCATGTGAGTCTGAGGGCCTTCATCACGAATAGTTTCACCAATTTGAAGTTTTTGCAATTGCTTAATAATTTTTGGACCCAAATAAAATGCAATGCTAAGTGCCGTAATAGCTGAGATTGCAGAACGAACAGATAAATATCTAAACATTCCAAAGCCAGGAATATCAAATAAAGAGTTTAGATAATCAAATAAGTAATAAAACATTATTTTGCCTTCTCCCTTATTTGTTCAACAAACTCTTCCATCCGCATACCGCGTGATCCTTTTACTAATACTACCTGACCATTGAAATCACTTTTATCAATAAATATCCCTAATTGCCTTTTAGTAGAAAAGTGTTTTGAATTAATCTTTTCATTCTGGAGCTTAACTGATAAGTGTTCCATTAATTTACCGTGCATCAAAATGTTATGAATTTTACTATTTAAAATAATCTCAGAAAGCTGTGCGTGAATTACTCTTGCATTTTCTCCAAGTTCAAACATATCCCCTATTATTAAAGTTTTATTTGAATATGTTTTAATTTTTTTGAGCAAATCAATTGCAGCCACCATTGACGCAGGGTTTGAGTTATAAGTGTCATCAACTAAAGTTAAAGTTGGTAACTCCTCAACAAATAATCTTCCCTTAACTTGTTTTACTTTACTGATTCCAGATTCAATTTGCTTGGGAGAAACTCCTAAGTGCATTGCAATACCTACAGAAGCAAGTGTGTTTTTTGCATTTGATGTTCCATAAAGTGGAAGTTCAGCTACTATTTTTTTTCTAGAATATTCAACCGAAAGCTTTGTACGTCCTTCTGAAGTGAATCCTTCCAACCTACCTTTAATATTAGGCTTCCCTTTAAAACCAAACGTGATTTTTCTTTTTACTAATCGCGTTTCATATTTAATTATTGGGTCATCAGTATTTACAAAAATGGATCCACCATTTTTTAGAGTTTCACTCAAAAGAGCATTTTTTTCTTTAAAGACTCCGTCTCTATCAATTAAATATTCGAGATGAGAATCTCCAATATTTGTTATAACAGCATAGTCTGGTTGTGCAATATTTGCCGTATATTTTATTTCATCAAAGTGATTTGTTCCGTGCTCAAGAACTAATTTTTCTGTAGTCCTTTTTGTTGCCAAAATAGTTTTAGGAATTCCAATATGATTATTATTATTTGCTTCCGTCTTTTCTGTATAAAATTTCTCACTCAAAATAGTTGCAAGAATTTCTTTGGTAGTAGTTTTTCCATTACTCCCAGTTATAGAAATAACATCACCTTTAAACTTGCGTCTAAAAATTGCAGCTAATTCTCCATAAGCATAAGTAGTGTTTGGAACTGTTATGACAGTACAATCTAAGTTTTGGAAATCTTTCAGTCTGTTTTTATTTATTAATATTGAGGAAGCACCTTTTTCTATTGTATTATTAATAAAATTATGTCCGTCATATTTATTTCCCTTTAGAGCAACATACATAGAATTCATTTTTAGAGTTCTGCTATCAATAGAAATTTTAGAAACTGTCTTAAAGTTATCTGGATTATGTATTACAGAATCTTTCAAATTAAATATGTCGGTTATATTAATTGTCATGAGCAACTCTCCAAATACTTAGTTGCAATTTCTTTATCTGAGAAGTGAGACTTAACACCATTTATTAATTGATATTCCTCGTGCCCCTTTCCTGCAATCAAAATAACAGCATTGTCATCGGAATTACAGATAGCACTTTTAATTGCTTCCTCTCTGTTTTCTATCACATTTATATTTTCTCTTTCAATTCCAGACAAAATTTCATCTATGATTTCAATTGGATTTTCAAATCGTGGATTATCGGAAGTAACATATATTTCATCGCTTAATCTATCAGCAATTCTTCCCATAATTGGCCGTTTTGATTTATCTCTATTTCCACCACAACCAAAGACAGTACATACTTGTCTAGAATCTTTTACAATTTCTCTTACAGCTTCCAAAGCTTTTTCCAAACTGTCAGCAGTATGCGAATAATCAATAACCACTTTTTTATTTACCCTACTAATAACTTCAAACCTGCCTGGTATTTGTGGAGTAGAATTTATTCCATTAAGAATAATATTCTTTTCATATTTTTCATTTACTCCAATAATAGCAACACCTGCAGCGTTGTACGCATTGAACTCACCAATTAAACTGGTTTGAAATTTATAGTCAGGATTCAGAAAACTAAAAGATGTTCCATTCATATTGTATGAAACTTTATCAATTTTAAAATCAGCTTCTTCACTTTTTCCAAACGAAATTTTTTGGGAGTTATTATTATGGAGAAGCTTCACGTAGCTCTTGTCGTCGCAATTAAATATTACAGTTGCATCATCTTTCAAATTATCAAATAATATTTTTTTAGCATTTAAATAATTTTCAAAATCTAAATGAAAATCCAAATGGTCTGATGTAATATTTGTAAAAAGTGCGTAGTCAAAGTCTAATCCTCTAACTCTATCAAGAACTAACGAATGCGATGAAACCTCCATTACACAGTGTGTGATTCCTTCATTAACCATTTGACGCAAATATTTATTTATTGTATTGCTCTCTGGCGTTGTTAATTGCGAATCGTCAATTTTCTCTCCAACAAAATTTGATATTGTTCCAAGCAGACCTGTTTTATAGCCAGCTGTTTCGAATAAATTTTTCACATAAAAAGCTGTAGTTGTTTTACCATTTGATCCAGTAATACCAATAAGTTTAAGCTGTTTGGAAGGATGTTCGTAAAATTTACATGATAAATTGGCAAAAGCTTTACGACTATTTTCAACAACAATTTTTACAACATTATTTTGTGAGAATAACTCATCTGGAAATTCATCATTATTTTCAAGAACAACCGCTGCAGCACCATTGCTAATTGCATCAGTAATAAACTGATGCCCATCAATAGAGAACCCAGTAACCGCAACAAAGAGAGCGTCTTTTTGAACGTCTCTTGAATTATTTGTTATATCAGAAATTTCTTTAAAATCAGAAAAATCTGAGACACTAATTGCTTTAATATTTTGAATTAATTTATTTAGCTTCATTAGTTTATTCTTAGTTTGCTATTCTTTTTAGAAACACCGCATTTAAGATTACAATCGGTAATACCTTTTAATGATGAACCAGATTTTATACTTTGAGATAGAACTGTTCCACTTCCAACTATTTGATATTTTATTCCAAGATCATTTAAAATTTTAATTGCATCTCGTTTTGTATAATTAATTAAGTTAGGCATTGTTGAACTGTTACCGGAAGAAATGATTTTTCTTTCTATTTTTTCATCACTATTTTCCGTTGGTAAATTGGATGAAATAAAGATTTTTTCTTCAGAAACGTTATTGGATGCATACTTTACGTTCTCAATCGTTTGTTTATTATCTCTATAC
>JAQICK010000079.1 GCA_027858595.1 Melioribacteraceae bacterium | reverse complement strand
CAAATAGCGTAGATGGGAAGACTAGCTAAATAATCCTTTTATTATTTGCTGGATTTTTAACATAACAATGACGGCGTGTTTTGAATAGTAAAAAAAATGCTGAGCAAATTAGAACTCAGTCTTTATTATAATGTTCCTTTAATTTCTAAAACCTAAATCTCATACCCAATTCTGGTTGTTTTGTAATTGGGTTTTCTGTAACATCAAAATCAAAAAGATGTGCATCTACATATGCGTCAACAAGATTTAGAAGATACGATAAGCCCAGTATTAGAGCGTATTTGTCTCTCTCATCTCTGTATGTATCTCTTGCACCTCTGTAATAACTATTTCCAATTCCAGTAGTTAAACTTTCAGAATACAAATCACTGTATTCTTTGTAGAGTTTATTGTTTTCAATATAAAGATAGGAGAACCATCCCAGAACTCCCCAGACTACAGGTATTTTCCAATATGATTCGTTGTAATATTGTCCCCAACCAGGTAATATTGCACTTCTTCCAACAGCTCCCCATGGTGATTTTACCATAATAAAAGATGAATCTGTTTGTTCAATTGTTTGAGTAGAATCAACAACATCTTGAGCATTTAATGTGCTGATTGTTAACAGAAATAGAAGTACTATTTTTAGGGCATCAATTTTCAATTGTATCAAAAAGTTCTAATAATCTTTCCAATTCGTCTTCAGAGTAAAAATCGATGGAAACACTTCCAGCACCATCTTTCTTCTGTTTACAAATAACTTTAGTCCCAAATATTCCACGAAGTTTACTTTCAATACTAGCATTTGAAATATAATCGAGAGAGCTTTTATCTTTTTGCCCCTTTTTTATTTGAGCCTTAGGTGAATCCTCTTTTACCAATTTTTCAACATTACGGACGGAAAGTTTTTCTTTAATTATTCTATCAAAAATTGCTAATTGAGAACGTTCATCTGTAAGACCTAAAATTGCTCTTGCGTGTCCTGCAGAAATAGTTCCAGAAATTAATGCTTGTTGAATTCTATTTGGAAGTTTTAACAAGCGCATGGAGTTTGTAATAGTCGATCTTTCTTTTCCAACTTTTATTGCAATTTCTTCTTGCGGCAAATCACATTCGACCATTAATTTTCTGTAAGTTGTAGCAATTTCTATAGGATTTAAGTCTTCGCGTTGAATATTTTCTATTAAAGATAAGGCAAGCATTGCTTCTTTTGTGTCAACTTTTATAACATATGCTGGAATATCCTTAAGTCCAAGTTCTTTTGATGCACGTAATCGTCTTTCTCCAGAAATTAGCTCAAAATGTTTATCCACTCTGCGAATAGTAATTGGTTGAATTAATCCATTTTCGAGAATTGAGTTTTTTAACTCATCCAACGCACCGGGTTCAAAGTTTGTGCGGGGTTGATATGGATTAGGGACAATATTGTTAATAGGAATTTTTGCTAAAACATCATTGGATTCACCATCATCACGTTTTATTTCAGCTTCGCTAACAGTAACTTTTTCAGTTAAAGTCTCTTTATCAAAATTTGGATTAATCAATGCTCCTAATCCGCGACCTAAACCAGTTTTCATTTTACTCATTTATTTTCTTGGGTTTTGTGTTCTATCTATTAATTCTGAAGCTAATTGCATATAATTTTTCGCACCAGTAGAGATTGAATCATATAACAATACTGGTTTAGCATGACTTGGTGCTTCTGAGATTCTAACATTTCGATGAATTATAGATTCAAAAACTTTTTCTCCAAAATATTTTTGAACTTCGTCTCTAACTTGTTGCGATAACTTTAATCTCTGATCAAACATTGTAAGAAGCACGCCTTCAATTGATAATTCTGGATTTAGATTCTTTCTAACTAAATTAATTGTGTTTAATAATTGCCCTAAACCTTCCAGAGCAAAATACTCGCATTGAACAGGAATTAGAACAGAATCTGATGCGGTTAGAGCATTAAGAGTTAATAACCCCAAAGATGGTGGGCAATCGACGAAAATATAATCGTATTTTCCTCTTAAACTAGCAAAAGGAGTCTTTAATTGATATTCCCTGTTTTCTACTGAAACTAATTCCACTTCTGCACCAACTAAATCAATTGTTGAGGGAAGAATATCCAAAAATGGCATATAAGTAGATTGGATTGAATTCTCAACAGTATCTAATCCCATTAAAACATCGTAAATGGATGGTTCATTTTTTTCTACTCCAAGCCCAGAGGATGAATTTGCTTGAGGATCAATATCTATTAAAAGTGTTTTATATTCAGCAGCAGCAACAGAAGCCGATAAATTAATGGCAGTAGAAGTTTTTCCTACTCCGCCCTTTTGATTTGCAATTGAAATTATTGACATATTTTTTATCAGTCTTTGAAGAAGCCCAACTTCTTGAGTAAATTGAAAATTAAATGCAAAAGAAGTTGGGCTTCAATCGCAAAAAATAGTTAGGAAGAAGATTCTATAATTCCCACACACGTTAGTTTATTGTTTTGTGTCATTCCCAATTAAAACATTCGGGAATAACATATTTCTTTCTAAAATTTACAAATCTATTTCTTGTCCGTATTCTAAAATAATTGCTTTCTTTCCAAGTGATTCAACTTTAGCTTTGAATTCATTAGGACTAGCTTCAATTACTGGAAATGTATTATAGTGCATAGGAATTGAGATATTCGCTTGCAAAAATTCTGTAGCTTTTACAGCATCATCTACACCCATAGTAAAATTATCGCCAATTGGTAAAAGTGCGTAATCGATATTATTCATTTCGCCAATCAATTTCATATCAAGAAATATTCCTGTATCGCCAGCGTGATAAATAGTTATACCATCAATTGTAACTAATACTCCAGCAGGTTCTCCGCCAAAATGATTATCTGGTGAAAGTGAGCCATGATGTGCAATAGTGAACTTCACGCGTCCGAAAACAAAATTATGTCCGCCACCAATATGCATATTATGAGCATTTACATCATTTGCAATACAATAATCAGCAAGTTCATTAACTGCAATTACCATAGAATTATGTTTTTTTGCAATCTTAAATGTATCACCAAGGTGATCGCCATGAGCATGAGTTAAAATAATATAATCTGCTGTTACATCATCCGATTTTACTGGCGATGTTAAATTCCCATCCAAAAAGGGATCAATTAAAATAACTTTTCCTTCATCAGTTGTAATTTGAAAAGCAGAGTGTGAAAAATATTTAAGCTTCATGATTTACTCCTATTTAATAAATCTAATTCCACTAATTGTAATTCTTAATTTAATGTTTTAATGGGGGCTTTGCAAAAAGAATAAATTGGCAAATTATTTTTTACAGCAAGCTATATTAATAAATTACCCTACCTTGATATAGAAAACTATGCCTTTTCCATATCAAATAATTCTGCTGGATTTATTTTAAATTGCAACATCTTCGCTGTTTCTCTTCCTCCATCTCCGCCTTTCCTTTGCATCGTTATATTCCAATTTTAATATTTCCTTGTTTTGTTATAATCACTTTTCCATTTCCAAAATGATTTATAACAATATTTATTGGTTTCAAAATCCATCTTGCATTTGCTCCAATTTTTTGTGCAACCAACATCCATTCAGCTGAAAACTTTCCTCTTCCCTTAAGGCACTACTGGGAAGTTTGTGGATAAAGATTTAACTTACCAAGAAAAAAGAGTATTGCCGTTCTAAAATTCTCAAACTTTCTAAACCCTCTACCGATAGTTTTAATCTCTTGAATTTTG
>JAQICK010000111.1 GCA_027858595.1 Melioribacteraceae bacterium | reverse complement strand
CAAAATTCAAGAGATTAAAACTATCGGTAGAGGGTTTAGAAAGTTTGAGAATTTTAGAACGGCAATACTCTTTTTTCTTGGTAAGTTAAATCTTTATTCACAAACTTCCCAGTAGTGCCAAAAAATGAAATAGGTGTTTTATTTGTAAAACCAGATTGCCACTCAAGAGGCATTGGAACAATATTGGTTAACCACATCCAACAATTTCATAAGGAATTAGAAGTTGAAGTTTTTGCCGAAAATAAAATTGGAAAACCATTTTATGAGAAGAATGGGTTTGAACTAATCAAAGAATATATGCAAGAAGAAACCAATCAAAAAGTATTACGAATGAGAAAAGCGATATTAAAATGAAAGAAATTACACTTGAAGATTTAGGATATAATGCCAGTTTAGAGCAACATCGAAAAGATCAAAACCTTGAATCGTTTAATGTTGGACGTATTATATCAGAGCATAGAGACAGATATATAGTAAAATCGATTACTGGTGAGTTTGACTCGGAACTAATTGGTAATTTAAGATTCACTGCTGAAAGCAAACTTGATCTTCCCGCAGTTGGAGATTGGGTAGCCATTTCTGAATATGATGAGGGTAAAGCATTAATTCATTCCATTTACCCAAGACACTCAATACTTGAGAGGCAAGCGGTTGGAAAGTCTGGAGAAAGGCAAATAATTGCTACAAATATTGACTATGGGATAATTGTACAAGCTGTAAATAGAGATTTTAATATTAATAGGTTAGAACGGTATTTAACAATCTGTAATGCTTCAAAAGTAAAACCTATCATCATACTTAGTAAAATAGACCTAATAGATGAATTAGAGTTAAAAACTCAGATGAATCAAATTGCTGAACGGATTAAAGATGTTCCCGTAATTGCTATTAGTAATCAATCACATATTGGACTGGATAGTTTAACACCATTTATTAATAAAGGTAAAACCTATTGTTTGCTTGGTTCTTCGGGTGTTGGAAAATCTACCCTTCTAAATAATTTGACCGGCAAGGAATTAATGGTTACAGGATCTATTAGCCAAAGTATTGATAGAGGGAAACACATTACAAGTCACAGAGAATTAGTTGTTTTGGAAAATGGTGGAATTTTAATTGATAATCCTGGCATGCGAGAAGTTGGTATTGCTGATACCACAACAGGACTTGAAATTACTTTTGATAATATTGCCAAACTATCTCAAAATTGTAAATACAATGACTGCATGCATACTAATGAAAAAGGTTGTGCAATATTAGAAGCAATTGAAAAAGAGGAAATAGACAAAGATTCGTATAAAAATTTTCAAAGATTACAGAAAGAAAGGGCACATTATGAATCGAGTGCTATTGAAAGGAAAAAAAAGGACAAGGACTTGGGGAAGTTGATTAAAAGTGTTAAAAAAGAAAGAAAGCGAAACAAGTATTAAGCACAACACTTGAAACAAAGCCACGACCTAAATCGTGGCTTTCTTATGAACTGTTACTTATTTTGTAGTGCAATTAAATTTAATGTGCTACCAGCTTTGAACCATTCAATTTGGCTTTTCATAGTTATAATCTGTTCCAAAAAGATAAAAAGAGGCCCATGAATTGTTAATGCGAACCTTTTTTCTTATTTTTGGTACACGTCATAAGAATGTGAGACAATATGCACCACGTAAAAAAACTAGAAAAATTACCACCCCAAAGAGAAAAAGTTGAAACGCTAAAAATTCTTAGACAACTAGGTAAGACCTCCAATGCATTGGGGGAATTAAAAGG
Organism: Melioribacteraceae bacterium; assembly: GCA_027858595.1. GTDB lineage: Bacteria > Bacteroidota > Ignavibacteria > Ignavibacteriales > Melioribacteraceae > 1-14-2-50-31-20. The sequence continues at coordinate 986 of JAQICK010000111.1, read as the reverse complement.
AATTGCTAAAATAATCCCAAACCAATCAATGCTTATCAATGCTGTGGTGTTACAAGAAGCAAAAGATAGTTCCGAAATAGAAAACATAATAACAACGCAAGATGAATTGTATAGAGCTCTTACCACAACAGGTAAGTATTCACAAGAAATAAAGGAGGTTATAAATTATAGAAAAGCAATCTTTCTTGGGAATGATATTATTAAAAACCAAGGGTTTCTTAGATTAAAAGATATCGAAAAAATTCAAAGTGAAATTGTTGAAAATAGTGCCGGAATTAGAAGTTTGACTGGAACAGTATTAAAAAATGATAAAACGGGGGAAATCGTTTATACACCCCCACAGGAAAAAAAAGAAATACTAGATTTACTTTCAAATTTTTTGGAACACTTTAATACGCTGCAAAGCGATTTGTCTCCTTTAATAAACTTAGCCATTTTACATTATCAATTTGAAAGTATTCACCCCTTTTATGATGGAAATGGAAGGACTGGTAGAATATTAAATATTCTATATTTGATTATAAATAACTTATTGGATATTCCGATTCTCTATTTAAGTTCCTACATAAACGAAAACAAGAAAGAATATTATAAATTGTTAAACAGAGTTGACACTAATGGTAGCTGGGAAAATTGGATTTTGTACATTTTAAAAGCCATAGAAAGCACTTCACTCAATACGGTAAAAAAAATTACTTCTATTAAAGAACTTCTTGAAAAAGATTTATTGCTTGCTCAAGAAAAAGCATCAAAGATATATAAAAAAGAACTTATAGAATTGTTATTTGAGCAACCATATTCAAAAATAGAATCTATTGTAAAGGGATTAGGTGTCGAAAGAAAAGCGGCTTCTCGATATTTAAAAAATTTAGAGGAAGTTGGTATTTTGAAATCTCAGAAAGTTGGCAGAGAAACAATTTATATTAAGATTAAGCTGATTGATATATTGAAAGATTAACATAGCAGTTTGAATATCTCTTCATATC
>JAQICK010000403.1 GCA_027858595.1 Melioribacteraceae bacterium | reverse complement strand
CGATATAAATATATTCCGGAAGTTAGTTTACTCGCATCAAACTTAACATCATAGTTTCCAGCTTTTTGCTCTTTGTTTACTAGTGTTGCAACTTCACGTCCGAGAATGTCAAAGACAACCAATTTTACATTTGCCATTTCCCCTTTTACATTTGAAGGAATTGAATATTTTATTGCGGTGCTTGGATTAAATGGATTTGGGTAGTTTTGTTCTAATGAAAAATACAGATTTCCAGTTTCACTATTTTCTGAGCCAAGTGTTCCGTCTCCAATAATAGCTATAAGCAAAACTGGATTATCTTTCGAATTGGTGAAAATATGCAGTGAATCAGTAAAAACATTTATCTCACCACCATCACAAATTGGACATAGGTCTGGATTGCTTAAAATAATTTGCACGCTGTCATTAGCACTAATACTAAATGTTACTGGCTCTATAACATCATTGTAAACAATAAAATCGTATGAGCTACTATCAGTATAAAAAACATTTAATCTGTATGAATAACCATGGTTAGTCATTATGCTATCAACCATTAACATTTCTGAACTCTTATTTACCAACCAAGTAGTATCAGCAAAATCATGATTAAATTCAGTTTGGTATAAATATAGAGTTGAATCTCGTAAACAAATATTGTTATCGTCTGAATAACTCAGGTCTCCGTATTCAACCCCATCAATTTTTGCATAGACGAGTGAGTCTTTCCTATATCCACTTTCAAAACCGTCAGGGGCCGGATGAATTATATGTGATGATATTTTTCCAATTCCAGTAGCATATTCATAATCCTTTTGCATACAATATTGGCAAAGAGTTGGCTCACTATAATGAAACTTTTTAACTTGTTTATAATTATCAAAAATAGTTTTATTAGTATCCCCCATAAACCTGACACTTCCGTAGCAATCATTGCTGAAATTATCTTCCACATCTTTCATAGAAAGACTATCAATTAGACAATCGATTCCATTTTTATATTCCCACACTGTTGCATCGGTTGAATCGATTCTTAAACTTCTGTAACAATCCATTTCGCCATCACTGAGCAAATAGTATTGCTTACCGTCAATTGTTTCTTTACCTGCAATTGCAACAGTGACATATCGATTAGTAACATCAACTTCACCGAGGAGTTTCTCTTCAACAGCATATTGCCAAGTATCACCAACATGAAGAGGAAAATAACTTAGGGAATTATAATCTATAGTATTTTTAAGAGTTTTAATTGAACTGGAATTGATTTCAAGTAAAGAATGAGAAGTTGTAACATATATAAATTCTGAATTTGGTTTTTTATAAATACCATTAATATTCTTATCGAGTTGCCTAAATAATTGAAAAGTTTTCCCAAAATCATTTGATTCATAAATTTCATTTCCATTAGTAATATAAACTAAACCGCTTTTAGTAGAATCAATTGAAATAAACATTTCACTTTCAGATTCATATTTAATTGACCAACTATTTAATTCACCTTTGTTATCAGAAACAAGCAATTGAAAATTATTACTATGTTGAACAATTCTATATATGTGAATTCCATCAGAGTCATATAAAAATCTACGATTTAATAAATTCCTATAGATATCTTGATATAAATTTTGTGACGTAATACTATCTACAACAAAAAATGTTTTCCCAGTATCAATCGATTTCAACAAATAGTCTTCTTCATTATTCACGAAAAGTATATTTGGCTCAGCTTTATTAATAGAAAGTAATGTTAAACCTACTGTTGAACTTTCAAGTTCGTATCTCCCCCAAATAGATTCAGTATAAACACCATCACTAGTAGAAACATAAACTTTGCTTTTATTGCCCACACTTACTATTTCCAGATTGGATGTTTCACCATGAAATGAATTCACTTCATGACTGTTATCATACTCTCTGTTGTAAACTACTACAGGACTTGGTTCAAAACTTGTAACTCCATCACCACATTGATAAAAATTTGTTAAAGTATTATCGACAAACTCAAAGTCACTTACAGTATGTCCAATGGCAGGTAATGGAGTATGATAGTCGACATAATCATATATAAATAATGAATCAAAATTATTATTTATGTCAAAATGGAAAATGTCTTTTCGCCGAACTCCTTCAATGTTATCATTGGACAACTCTACTGAATAATGACTTTTTAATCTATAAAATAATTGTGTATTTCCTTCTATATCTTCGTAACCGCGTAAGCCATTAAAGGTAGTATCAACTTGTGAAAAAATTATTGTGGTTAAGAAAAAGAGAAGAATAAATATCTTTTGTGGATTTAGCTTAAAAATTAATATTTGTGAAAACATAGCTCCCTCGAAATATTATATAATTTTTACTTTTAAATACGATAAAAAGATACAAAAAAAACAATAGAAAAAAGGGCAGAAAAGATTTCTGCCCTACTTAATTATTCAAATTCGTTTTTATATTTAGCGTAGAATGTTCCAATACTTTTGTACGCTTTTTCAAGAACTTCTTCTTGTGGTAGAAATACAACTCTGAAATGTTTTGTGCCTGGCTTCTGCCCGAATCCACTACCTGGAACTACAATAACTCCAGTCTCTTTAATTAACTCAGAAATAAAATGACTGTCCTCATTATTAATATCCACTTGTGGGAAAGCATAGAACGCGCCTTCTGGTTTTACACAAGAAATTCCATCAATTGCATTTAACATTTCAACAGTCATGTTTCGTCGTCTTGTTAATTTTTCCATTGCCAAAACTAAATGTTCATTAGTTCCGTCAAGAGCTACTGGAATACCATACTGTTCTGGATGATTTGCAGAAAGACGTGCACGCAACATTTTATTTATTGCTTCAATGTAGTCAGCAAGTATTTCCTTCTGTCCACTCACAATTCCCCAACCAATTCTGAATCCAGGAACCATATAGTTTTTAGATAATCCACCAAAAGTAATAACAGATGCATCTGGGTTTATTGACGCAATAGAAGTTAACTCTTTATCGTCAAAAAGTAATTTGTCATAAATTTCATCAGCAAAAATTACAAGATTTTTTTCAACTGCAAAATCTACAATTCCTTTTAATGTTTCGTAGCTCGCAATCGAACCAGTTGGATTATTAGGATTTATTATTATTATTGCTTTTGTTTTATCATTTACTTTACTTTTTATATCTTCAATATCAGGTTGCCATCCGTTCTCTTCATCCAAGTAATAAGGATTTTCAATAGCCTGCAATTTGCTTGAGATAGCAGTGTACAAAGGATAACCAGGTGTAGGTGTTAAAACATTTTCTCCATCATTTACTAAAGCAGTTAGTGCTAATTCAATAGCTTCACTTGCACCAGTGGTAACAAAAATATCATGTATATTTTTAATGCCTTTTCGTTCAGCTTCACGTTCAATTGAATCGATTGCTGGCTTTATTCCAGAAGAAGGTGAATAGCCATTTTTATTGTCCAACATTGCCTTGTATGTTGCCTCAACCATATCTCTTGGCGGAGCAAAATCATAAATATTTGGATCACCAATATTTAAGTATAGCATTTCTTTACCCGTTTTTGCAACTTCATTTGCCAGAACAATTATATCACGAACTGCGTATGTAATATTCTCTGTTCTAACAGCAGGTATAATCTTATTATTGTTAATTTTTTATTACTTAAAAGATTTAGTTTTATTATTAAAATTACTTGATTTAAAAGTTATTAGCAAAATAGCACTACCCTAAATTGGTAAATTACTTTTTTAATTACTTTCATTTTATAATAAAAAAAATTTTAGAAAATGAAAAATCAATCTAGTGCTATATTAGTTATTACAGTGATTTCTAATTATGACATCAAATAATGCTCTTCTATTTTTGTTTTGCTTTATAATTTCAATGCATTTCGAAATTAACTTACTTATCAGCGGTTTCTTCCACAGGTCAGTATTACTATTACAGAGAATTCCTCTATAAGAATTGACAGATTCTTTTTTTTTAACACTTTCTGATGATAATATTACAATTAAATAAACCTGTTACAATTGGATATAACTATTTCCACGAAGGCAAGACTAATTTATCTTAAATTAGTTCTGATGGTTTTATTATTACACCTTTATTTTCTCTACCTTTTATTTTAATTGTAATTGGAGATTCTAATGTAACGTGAGTTACACAGCCTTTTTTCTCTTTAACATTTTGAGTACTTAACCAATCCCAATCAACAAACCCATTCCCAATATTTCTATGAATGGTGAAATATCCTACTTTAAACGAAGTTAAGTTTTGGAAGAAATGTGAGCCTTGAGAAGGTTCAACATCAAAATCTTTAAAGTTAGTTTCAACAATTGCTTTTGCTCCTGAAATTTGTTCCCACGTAATTGGAATTCCAAGCCATGGATCGAGAGTACCCCAACGCCCAACTCCAATTAATAGATATTCTTTCTCTTTTTTGACTAATTTCTTGTTAAAGTATCCAATATCAATAGCTGTTTCCCTACTTTGGGAACGGTCATATTCATCTTTATGGACAAAGATAATATCCTTAATTCTATTGTTGCTTCCATTTCCCATTACAAAATTTGATGTGCAAATCAAATCATCATCTTCATAACCCTCAAGGTCTAATTCTTCAAGCTCAGTGCTAACTGCTAGGGGACGCATCTGAACAACAGCAAGTTCTTTAGGCTTATTTTTAGGTACCGATAAATTAACAGCAAATTCAATTTCTACAGGATTACCCATTCCCCAACTACTCATTTTTAATACTACATCAAGTATCTCAGGAAGAGGGAAAGTTTTATATTTTAATATTGGTGCAAGTGTAAATAGTTTTTTGCCCTCGCGTGAGGTTCCGTCGTAAACTGAATGATTTTCGAAAGAATAAGTAGATCCAACGTGCACAAGGGTATTATCATTTTCGGCTTCATCCACATAGTGTTCCTCTACCAAACTTTCATCCATCTCCGTAGTATCTTTCCATCCCTTATTCATGCAAAGAGCAAAATATTTATCTTGATTATACTTTAAGATGTCATCTACTAAAGTTTGTTGCATAATGTTTTGCGGATATCTTGGACAGAACCTTATTGAATTTCCACCTTCAACAATAGTTTTACCTAATCCAAATGCTGCTGAAACAATTCCATCCTCTGGCTGTAAAGGTTCAACTGGATAAAAATTATATGATTTTGCAACTCCAGATATTTCCGGATAAAATTTCTCGTTATGTACTGCACCCACCATCTCTTGAACTATTACTGCCATCTTTTCTTCTTCAAGATGATATGATGTTACATTCATATACTGTTTAGCTCTTTGATAAAATATTGACGCATAAATCTGCTTTATAGCTCTAACTAATCGTCTTAGTCTAATTTCAGGATTTTCATTATTATTAGGAAGCATCAAAGTATCATAAACACCGGCAAACGGCTGCCCTTGCGAGTCTTCCAACAAACTGGATGATCGAACAGCAAGAGGTTCATTAATTACAATTAAAAAATTATTTAGATTTTTTATTGCTTTGTATGGAAATTTTGGAGCATCTATAAAAGCTCTTCTTATTTGTTCATCATCTTCACATTTTAATGCGAAGTTAGTTAAATCATTTTCTTCCATGAACTGGTCAAAAATATCTGTGGCAAGTACAACAGTAGTAGGAACATAGATTTTGACATCTTTAAATTTATTATCGATATTAAAATTGCTTAACAAACTATTGAAGAATCCAAGCCCGCGTGCTTTTCCACCTATAGAACCACCACCGATACGAGCAAAATAACTAAGTTTATTAAAAGTTTTGCGATCAAAATCTGAAATTACTCCACTTTGTCGTTCTCTATTGTAATTCTGAATTGCATCTATCAAATCCTCTCGGAGGGCATCAATAGAACGATAATGATCTACTTTTCTTGGGCGTAACTTGTATGCAAGCCAAAAATCGGTTCTAGATTTCAACCAGTTTGAAAAATGATTTCTTGACGAATGATAAGAAATACTATCATCAGGTACGGAAAATAATTTATCAGATAATTCCACTAAATTAGATGCTCGACCAACTTCCTCTCCACTAGGCAGTCTGAAAATAAAGTCGCCAAAAGAGAATTGCTCATTCATAAATATTCGTAAATCTTCTAACAATGTAGCTGAATTTTTAAACAGAAATGATGCCCCTAAATTGTGAGCATACTTTCTGTTTTTTTCATCGTTAGACTGAAGTAAAATAGGTAAATCTGGTCTTACGTTTTTTACACGTCTAGCAAAAAGAATGCCTGCCTTCCTATTTAAAAGTCCACCTTTTTTATAGGCTACATCTGAGATAATACCAAGTATGTTATTTTCATATTTTTTATAATATTTCCAAGCCTCATCGTAATTAGAACATAAAATAATTTTAGGTCTAGCCCGCATTTTTAAAAATCGATGCGAAAGATTTATTCCATCGGCAGTTAATCGTTGAGCTTGCTTTACAACTTCTGTATAAACTAACGGAAGAAAAGATGAATAGAAGCGAACACTATCTTCAATAAGAATTATAACTTGAACCCCAACACCTTTAGTGTCCGATTCAACATTCATTTTATCTTCAAAATATTTAATTATTCCAAAGAGAATCCTGAAATCACCTTGCCAAATAAATACTTTATCAAAGATACCAGCTTCTTCACTTTTTAAAATTTCAACCATCTCATTATTATCATATCCGAGAAGTGCAATGGGAATACCTATCTTTGCTTTTTTTATATTCTGAGCCAATTTAACTGCGGACATGTCTTCAACATGAAGAGTAGTAATAATTAAATTAAAGCGTCCCTTATTCCTTGCGAGTTTAAGAGCTTCTTTTCCGCTTGAAACATGAACTAACTCTGGACTATTACTTAAGTTAAGCCCTTGGTATTCCTTACGAATTAATTCATATAACCTTCCATCCTCTTCAAATAAATAGAAATCGTACATACTTGAAACAAGTATGATGTCATGAATTCTGAAGGACATTAAATTGTGAAAGTCTTGAAACTTTTGTTCCTTGCTTTCATTAAGAAGTTCTTTATCGAAAGTTATGTTTTCTGGAGACATTTAGAATATTCTTTTTATGAGCGAGACAGTTTTAAAAATTATAAAGCTAAAGCAAAATATGCTTTAGCTTTATAATATAAATTAAACAATACCCTGATCTAGCATTGAGTTAGCAACCTTTATGAAACCACCAATATTTGCACCAAGAACATAATCGCCTTCTGCACCATATTTTTTAGCAGTATTCACACAAGTTGAATGAATTTCTTTCATTATCAGTTTTAATCTTTGATCAACTTCTTCACTAGTCCAACTATAACGCATGCTGTTTTGTGCCATTTCTAAACCAGAAACTGCAACACCACCAGCATTAGCAGCTTTACCTGGAGCAAAAAGGATTCCGGCTTCTTGAAAAATGTGAGTAGCTTCAAGTGTTGTGGGCATATTTGCAGCTTCACAAACACATTGGCAACCATTATCTATCAGCATTTGTGCATCTTCTGGATATATTTCATTTTGAGTTGCAGAAGGAATAGCAATATCAACTTTAACTTCCCATGGCTTCTTATCGGCATGGAATTCAACATTATATCTATCTGCGTAATCTTTAATAACATCTTTATTGCTAAGTCTTAAATTTATCATGTAATCAACCTTGCTACCACTTACGCCATCAGGATCATAAATATATCCGTCTGGTCCAGAAAGAGTAACAACTTTACCACCAAGATCATTTACTTTTTGAACAACACCCCAAGCAACATTTCCAAAACCAGAAACAGCTACTCGTTTACCTTCAAAATTAGTTCCTTTTGTTTTAAGCATTTCCTCTGTGAAATAAACCACTCCAAAACCTGTAGCTTCTGGTCTGATTAATGAACCACCCCAATCTCTTCCTTTACCTGTAAGTACGCCAGTGAACTCATTGCGTAGTCTTTTATATTGCCCAAAAAGATATCCAATTTCTCTACCACCAACACCAATATCTCCGGCAGGAACATCTGTATTAGGTCCAATATGTCTATATAATTCGGTCATGAAACTTTGACAAAATTTCATTATTTCCGAATCCGTTTTCCCTTTAGGGTTAAAATCAGAACCGCCTTTACCTCCGCCCATAGGAAGAGTCGTTAAGCTGTTTTTAAAAGTTTGTTCAAATGCTAAAAATTTTAATATCCCAAGTGTAACAGAAGGGTGAAATCTTAAACCACCTTTGTACGGACCAATAGCAGAATTCATTTGAACCCTGAAACCTCTGTTAATTTGAGTTTCACCTCTGTCGTTAGCCCAAGGAACTCTAAACATAATTACGCGTTCAGGTTCAACAAGTCTTTCTAGAATTTTATTAGCTCTGTATTCTGGGTGCCTTTCTAATACAACTTCCAAAGAAGCAACAACTTCTTCAACTGCCTGGTGAAACTCTGGTTCACTTGGGTTTTTTGCCTTAACATCTGCCACAAGATTTTTCAAATACTCTGACATCTTTACTCCGTTTTTTAATTAAAACCATTCAATAAAATTGTAAATATATTTTACAATTCTCTTTGCTTTTACAACATTAAACATATTACCTTAAAGAAATTTAATCAAGCTAAATTATAATAAATAAATCAATTTTCATTACTAATTATCGAAAATATTTTATGGAATTAAAGTCCTTCTATTCCTCATTGAATTTTAATTTTCCAGTAGTTCCATAATAGATAAAGAGATTATTA
>JAQICK010000029.1 GCA_027858595.1 Melioribacteraceae bacterium | reverse complement strand
ATGCCGCTTAATAACGGTTATTTAGCGTCGGGTTAATATGCCAGAAATTAACCAGACTGGAAGTAAAATAACTGGTTTGAAATAGCCAATAGTTACGGGAAATTTCACAAACTTCGATTGAAGTAATTTAACATTTTGGGTTATCTCAAATTTTGTGCACAAATTTACAATCTGCTCATTCCAAAATTGATTTACTGGAATTACTTCTCGAAATTTTAATCTTTGTGAATAAAATATTCCACCTGCTAATCTGATGGACAGTAAAATAATTCCGGCAAACCACAAAAGTACAATTAGATTAATGTTTTTTGCTAGAGAGATCTTAATCAAGCTAGCATACTTTGAAACTACTGCCTTTGTTTTTTCAGAAGAAATAGGATTAATTGAAACTTGTGTGTTTTGTACTAAATTGTCATGACTTATTGAATCAACAAAAGTTAAATTTTGATAATTTTCTAATTTACTTTTATCTAAATCAAGAAAAGTTCTTATTGAAATAGTGAAAAGAATAATTATTGCACTGTAGGATATGATGTATCGTAGGTGTGCATTTTTTTTATCTACAAAAATTAAAACCGTTGAAAGTAATAATGATACTAAAAGTCCCTGCCATAATGAGTGAATAATTGTCCACCCCACAATTGAAAGAGTTTGAGAAGAAATAAAGTCAAATATTCCCATCATCATCTCCTTTCATTTTTTCGATGAAATTTTTAATTTCTTCAATTTCTTTCGGTGAAGTTTTTCCACTAGTTAGAGCCTGCATTACCAACTTACTAGCTGAACCACTAAAAACCGTATCCAAAATTTTATCCAATATCATGCCTTGTGTTTCACTTTCCTTTCTCAGAGCTTTATAAGTATGGCTCCTTCCAGATCGATTCCGTCCTAGTAATTCTTTTTCATACATGATTTGCATTGTCTTTAATGTTGTAGTGTAACCAACTAAACGACTTTCATTCAGTTTTTCATTTACAAACTTCACAGTGGAAGGGCCGTTTTCCCAAACGATTGATAAAATCTCGAGTTCTGCATCAGTGGGTTTAAATACTTTTTCTTGCATTGTTTTCTCCGTAATCGAAAGTTAAGACGCATCTAATTACGAAAGGTTTCGTATGTGGTGATTATTTATATTAAGTTCCGCAATAAGGTCTGTTTACATTGCAAGTAATTAATTAATTTCCGTAAATTGTGCTATTCTTTACTCCATCCACATCTAAAAACTATTATTTTTTAGCTTTTCAGCAATTTACTTGGAAAATGCTTTATATATTAATCAACTAAATTTGTTTTAAAATTTATACGGATGATGTTTTGGATAGGACACAAGATTATTATTGTCACTTGGTACAATCTGATAAAATTTATAGAATTATTACTTAGATTATCATTGTTAAGATATAAAGTTATTAAAAATTTACAGTTTAAACCCTCTTTCAAAGTCTAGATATATAAATTGAAATAGAATTCGATTCATTACATATTCCCGATCTGACTTTAGAAAAAAAAGTGTTTTTGCATATAATTAAACAGATGAGAATCAAATGATTAAAAAAGATAAAACAGATGGAATAAACCGTCGCGAGTTTTTACAAACTAGTTCAAAGTTTGCAGCTTTTGCAATGTTAATGAGTTTGGAAACTTCTAAAATATTTGGTGCCATTCACAGGAACCGAATAGTTAATACCATTGAAAACATTACACTCAACAACGGCATAAAAATGCCAATTCTTGGATTCGGAACCTTAACTCTAATGGTTCAATAGGCGAAAAATGTGTTGCTGATGCAATTTCACTAGGGTATCGTCTTATTGATACAGCTACGATTTATGGTAATGAAGCATCAGTAGGAGCAGGAATCAAGCTTAGTGGAATCAAAAGAGAAGAGCTTTTTGTGACCTCCAAAGTCTGGGTTGACGATTCGGGTTATGAAAAAACAAAGAAGGCATTTGAAGCTTCCTTGAACAAATTGGGTTTGGATTATTTAGATCTTTACTTAATCCACCGGCCTCGTGGTGATGTAAAGGGTTCTTGGCAAGCAATGGAAGAACTTTATAAGGAAGGTAAAATTAGGGCAATAGGCCTGAGTAATTTTGCACCTGATTAGGTTATTGATATAATTGTAAATAATGAAGTCATGCCAGCTGTCAATCAAATAGAAACACATTCATTCTTCCAGCAACCCAAAACTTATGAAGTTTTAAAACAAAATGGTGTGCGAATGGAAGCTTGGTCACCTTTAGCACAAGGACGTAATAGACTTTTTAAAAATAAAACCCTTGCAGAAATTGGTAAAAAGCACAATAAAAGCAATGCCCAAGTGAGCTTAAGATGGCACTACCAAAGGGCATTGTTGCTATTCCAAGAACATCTCAAAAAGCACACATGATAGAAAACTTGAATGTATTTGATTTTGAGCTTGATGTGGCAGATATGACTACTATTTCGAAATTGGATCTAAATACCACTCAATTTCCAGAGTGTGAATGAAAATATAGAAGCTGATTTGCGCTCTGATTTGATTTATTTGAAAAGAAATTGCATTAGTATTTTGGTTATATATAAAACTAATGGTCTACAAGTCATTAGCTGTTTATTTGAACTATTGAATTATTTTTTAATACCAAACTTCATAACTCCGAGAATCAAATTCCTTCTGTGCTACAAGTCACTTCACAATAATTACGGATGCATTATCTTTAACCGTTGGTGTTAAATAAATTGGCGGGAAGAACGTATCTGGACTTCTCGCCTTTTTATTATTATCACTCAACAATGATTTTCCATTTCTTCCTACAATCAATTTTCCTTCTTTAAATTTTTATGGTATTTTACAAACTTAAATTGTACCAAAGTTTAACTAATGGAAATTGAAAGCTTTATGAAACAAAACGTAGAATTTATTCTAAATAATAAAAAGATAAGCGTTATTGATAATCCAGCGAAAACATTGCTTGATTTTATAAGAGTTGATGAAGGATTAAAAGGGACAAAAGAAGGATGCCGCGAAGGCGATTGTGGTGCGTGTACTGTTCTAATTGGCGAAGTTCATAATGGAAAAGTAAAATATAAATCTGTAAACTCTTGCCTATTCCCCATTGGTAATGCTGTTGGAAAGCATGTGGTTACTATTGAAGGACTGAACAACGAAAGTTTAACTCCAATCCAAGAAGAGTTTAATAACGAAGGTGCTTCTCAGTGTGGATTCTGCACACCCGGATTTGTAAACTCTTTAACTGGATATGTTATTGAAAACGAAGAGCTACACACTCACGATGCTGAAAACGCACTTGCTGGAAATATATGTCGTTGCACCGGGTATGCCTCTATTAAGCGAACCGCTGAAAATGTAATATCACGAGTTAACAAATTAAATATCAATGGCGAAGAGAGAATTAAATCATTAGTTAAAGAAAAAAATCTTCCAAATTATTTTTTAGGAATTGAAGAAAAATTAAAGCAAATAAATATTAACAAATTAGGCATTGCTGAATCTAAAAAACTTATTGGTGGAGGTACAGATTTATTTGTTCAAAAAGCTGATGCTCTTTTGAATGAAGAGGTTTCTTTTTCAAAAGATTTAACTCCAAGTGAAATTAATGTTGTTAATAATTTTTGCCAAATAGGAGCTGGAGTTACAATTGAGCAAGTTAAAAATTCTGAAATAATAAAAAACTACTTCACTACTCATGCAGAACAGTTAAATTTATTTGCTTCACTTCCTATTAGAAATAGTGCAACCATTGGAGGAAACATTGTTAACGCATCCCCTATTGGTGATTCAACAATAATATTTCTTGCTCTAAATTCAGATTTAATTATCAAGTCAAAATCCAGTACGCGTAAAATTAAATTATCGGATTTCTACAAAGGCTATAAGGATATAGATTTATTTGAAAATGAATTTGTTGAAGAAATAGTTTTTGAGCTTCCGAATGCTACAACAACATTTAACTTTGAAAAAGTAAGTAAGAGAACCCACTTAGATATAGCTAGTGTAAATTCTGCAATTATGATTTCTACGATTGATGGAACTATTGATAATATAGTTTTATCTGCTGGCGGAATTTCTCCTATACCACTTTACTTAGAAAAGACTTCAAGATTTTTGTTTTCCCAAAAGATAAATTCTGAAATAGTTTTAGAGGCTTTAAACATTGCACAATTAGAAATATCACCCATCAGCGATATACGTGGAAGTGATCAATATAAAAAGCTTTTGTTAAGTCAATTAATAAAAGCACATTTCATAAAACTCTTCTCAGAACAAATTGATGTGGAGGTATTGCTATGAAAAACTTTGATGCAATCAGTCATATCAAGGGTAAATCACTCTACATAGACGATTATCCTCTACCAGAGGGATCTTTATACGCAGTAGTATTCGATTCAACAATTGCTCATGGTAAAATTGTTAGTTTAAATCTTGATAAAGCTAATTCAGTTGATGGAGTTTTTACAATTCTAACTGCAAAAGATATTCCTGGTGAAAATCAAATTGGTGGAATAATACAAGATGAAACTTTACTAGCTGAAAATGAAGTTCATTTTATCGGTGAACCAATTACAATTGTTCTTGCAAACTCCATAGGTGCGGCACGAAAAGCTGCAAAAGAAATTAATATTGAATATGAAGAACTTCCCGTCATTACAGACCCAAGAGATGCATTTGCTAAAAACTCTTTAATAGTTCCTCCAATCACTTTTTCTTCGGGAAATGTTAACGCTGCTTGGAATGAGTGTGAAACGATTGTAAATGGAACTATTGATTCTGGTGCACAAGAACATTTATACCTCGAAACTCAAGGTGCAATTTCTATTCCTTCAGAAGGAAATAAAATTAAAATTATTTCCTCAACACAGAGTCCTACAGCTGTTCAGCGACAAACTGCAAAAGTTCTCGGTGTAGCAATGCACCAAATTGAAATTGACGTCCTCAGACTTGGTGGTGCTTTTGGTGGCAAAGAAGATCAAGCAACTGTTTGGGGAGTTCTGTCTGCTTTAGGATCCTACACAACGGGAAAGCCAGTTAAACTTGTTCTATCGCGCGAAGAAGATTTAAGAATGACTGGTAAACGGCATCCTTATACTTCAGATTATAAAATGGGATTGGATAAGGAAGGAAAGATTCTAGCTTACGAAGTAACATTCTATCAAAATGCTGGGGCGGTTGCAGACCTTTCGACTGCAGTGCTTGAGCGAACTTTATTTCATGCAACAAATAGTTATTTTATTCCTAATGTTAAAGCTACAGGAATTAGTTGCAGAACTAACCTTCCACCAAACACAGCATTCAGAGGTTTTGGTGGTCCGCAAGGAATGTTTGTAATTGAAACAGCAATTGAGAAAGCAGCAAACTCATTGGGTTTGAGAGCATACGATATTCAAAAAATAAATTTATTAAAAGATGATCAGCATTTCTACTACGGACAAGATGTGGAAAACTCACAAGCAGTTAACTCATGGGAATCTGCAGAGACTCATTTTAATTCTAAAAATCTTTTGGAAGAGGTAAACGAGTTTAACGATAAAAACAAACTCTTCAAAAAAGGTTTATCCTTTATGCCAATCTGTTTTGGAATTTCATTCACTAGCTCATTTCTAAATCAGGCAAGTGCATTAGTTCATGTTTATACTGATGGAAGTGTAGGGATTAGCACTGGTGCTGTAGAAATGGGACAAGGAGTTAATGCAAAAATTGCCACAGCAGCTTCAAAAACTTTTTCTATTAACGTAGATAAAATAAAAGTTGAATCGACTAACACAACGAGAGTTGCAAACGCATCACCTACAGCAGCAAGTAGTGCGGCAGATATGAATGGTAATGCAACAGTTTTGGCTTGCAATAAAATTTTAGATTGTTTAATTCAGTTTGCGAAGAAAGAATTGGATGCTAAACAAAATGATGAAATTGCTATTATAAATGAAATGGTTTTTGTAAATAATGAAGCAAGTTCTTTAAGGTGGGATGAGTTAATTGGCAAAGCCTACTTCAATAGAATTAGCCTTTCTGCACAAGCATATTACAGAACTCCAGAAATTCATTTTGATAGAACAATTAATCAAGGCTCCCCTTTTGCATATCATGTTTACGGAACTGCAATAACCACAGTAACATTGGATATAATTAGAGGAACATATAAATTTGATTCCGTTAAAGTAATGCATGATTTTGGAAAAAGTCTGAACAGAAACATTGATATTGGACAAGTAGAAGGTGGCCTAGTGCAAGGAATTGGTTGGATGACTTTGGAAGAAATAAAATATTCATCCGATGGAAGATTGTTAGCAAACGCACTTTCAACTTATAAAGTACCAGATATATATTCTGCTCCAGAAAATATTGAAGTTGAATTTTTAGATAATTCCGAAAACCGTTTTGGACCTTTTAATTCAAAAGCTATTGGCGAACCCCCACTAATGTACGGCATTGGTGCATACTTTGCCATTTTGGATGCAATGAAAAACGCAAAGCCTAATAAGAATTTTGAATTATCATCGCCAGTGACTCCAGAAAAAGTATTAATGGCGTTGTATGAAAAGTAGTTGATTATACTTAATGCATGATAAGTAATATAAAAGGATTAAGAATTAAGAGTAAGATTAAGAATCTAAAATCCCAAGTCTAACATCTTGATACTAATGAAAACCTATGAAAGAACTAAAACTGTGGAAATATATTTCCGATAGAATTACATCAAACAGAAATGTTGTATTGTTAATTGTTGCAAACGCAAGTAATGCTTCACCTGGGAGAACTGGATTTAAAATGGCTGTTGCTGATGATGGCACATCAATTGGCACTATTGGTGGTGGAATAATGGAGTTTGATATTATTTCAGAAATTAAAGAATCCTTTTCAAATAATAAAGAAATGAATTTTGTAAGAAAATTACATCATAGTAATCTTACAAGTGGTGAAAAATCTGGACTAATCTGCGGAGGTGTTCAAACTGTAGTATTTAAATCTTTATCCAAAGATAATATTGAAATAGTAGAAAATATTGTGTCAAACTTGGAAAAGACAATTGGCGGTGTTTTATCATTAACTAATGAAACAGTCCAATTTATTCCACAGAAAACAAATTCAAATAATATTGAACTTTTAACAAATGAAGCTAATGATTGGAAATTTGAAGAAAATATTGGAATTCCAAATACTGTGTATATAATTGGTGGAGGACACGTGGGGCTTGCTGTTTCAAGAATAATGTCCACACTAGATTTCCATGTTGTTATTTTTGACCACCGCAAAAGTGTTCAAACAATGGATGAAAATATTTTTGCAAATAAAAAAGTAATTACAACTTATGATAAAATAAGTGACCATATAACTGAGGGGAATAAATCTTATGTTGTGGTTGTAACTCCAAGTCACGATGGTGATAAAGACGCACTTAAAGCAATATTAAAACTAGATCTAAAATATATTGGTTCTATGGGAAGTGCTAAAAAAATAAAAAGTATTTTTGCTCAACTAAGAATAGAAGATTTTTCTGAAAAGAGCTTAGAGAAAATCCATACTCCTATAGGAATAGAAATTGAAGCTGAATCGCCTGAGGAAATAGCAATTAGTATTGCAGCTGAAATAATAAATTGTAAACATGGATTGAAAGTCTTAAATTATTAATTTTAATTTTCGACAATATTTTAACAAAAAAAAACAAACAAAACGTGATTTTAAAAAAAATATACATATTAACTTTTATTATTTATTTATTTGTAAGTAGTTCAACTACTTTTGCTGATTCTAAATTAGAACCTTCGCCTACTATTTCAAATAGTAGTTTGGATAAAATTAATAATCTTCTAGATTCTTGTTGGGTGTATAGAACTAAAAACCCAACACTTTCTTTAGAGTTTGGACAAAATGCTTTAACTCTTATTGACGAGAATAAACTAATTGAGCTTAAACCTAAAACTTTAAATTACTTGGGGGTTGTACATAGAAAACTGGGTAATCTTGAGCAATCTTACAACTATTATATAC
>JAQICK010000316.1 GCA_027858595.1 Melioribacteraceae bacterium | reverse complement strand
ATCTAGTTCATCTAATAGAAAATGGAATATAAAGTGAGAAAACATAAAAAGTAATATTCCACAAAATAATACGATTGTAAGCATATAAATATATTTTTTTATATTTAAGTCTTTCTCGTTCATTGTTCTATTTTCTTGAACCCATATTTATTAAAAATTGTTATTCCTTCTTTAGATACCACATAATTCATAATTTTTTGAGCTAAATCTTTTTGTTTAGAAAATTTCAAATAATAAATTGATAAAATTTCTTTATGGGCAATAGAGTCTGGTAATTCTAGGATATCAAAATGATTTATATTCTCTTTAAACTCCGATGTAACTAGCCAATTCATAGCCAAATCTATTTTACTGTTTTCTCGCAATATTCTATTAATATCTCTTGAGTCTGAAGCTAGGCTGACACTCCGAGAAAATACATTATCATAAATACCATAGCTATCAAAAATATGTTTTGTCATTATGCCAATAGCACAGCTTTCAGGATTACCAACAAGGACAGTATATTTATTGTTAGCAAAGTTCTTTACATCGGCTGTTATTTTTTTAGGATTTCCTTTTTGAACAAATATTGCTGGTTGATTATAACTATAATCTATTCCGTCTAAAAGAAGGCTATCACTGCTGTTTCTTTCAACAAAGATATGAGAACCAGATAAAAATAAATCTCCAATTTTGCTTCTTTTTGCAGAGTTATACAGGTCTTCTGTAGCACCTCTACTAATGGTTATTTTACAATTTTCACTTTTCTCAATTATATCGGAAATTTCTCGCATAGGCTTTACCATTGTAATGCCACAGTAAATAAGTATTTCCGGTTTTTCCTTAACTTCATTATTACACGATGTTATTAGCAATGCGAAACTGATAAATAAAACCGATGTATTCTTAATATAATTTTTCATTTCAGAATTCAAATGTTGTTAAAGTATTAAAATTTAGTATACTACGATATTATCGTAAATAATAGCAATTTATTTACGATAAAAATATGCTATTTCAAATTAACTAATCTTTTTAATTCGTCCTTAAGATATTTTCCTGTAATACTTTTTTTATTTTCTGAAACCTTTTCTGGAGTACCTTTTGCAATAATTTCACCACCATGTTCTCCGCCGCCAGGACCTAAATCTATAACATAGTCTGCAACTTTTACTACATCTAAATTATGTTCTACAACTATAATTGTGTTTCCCTTATCAACTAATTTGTTTAGAACTCCTAGTAGAATTCTCACGTCTTCAAAATGAAGACCAGTTGTAGGTTCATCAAGCACATAAAGGGTTTGCCCTGTGCTAACCTTGCTCAATTCTGTGGCAAGTTTAACTCTTTGTGCCTCTCCTCCAGATAGTGTTGTTGCTTGCTGCCCAAGTTTTAGATAACCAAGACCTACATCATTTAGCCCTTTTATTTTTCTTAAAATTCTAGGATGATCTGCAAAAAACTCAACAGCTTCTTCAATGCGCATTTCTAAAACATCGCTAATTGATTTTGTTTTAAAAAGTATTTCCAAGGTTTCATGATTATATCTTTTCCCTTTACAAACTTCACACTCCACATAAACATCTGGAAGGAAGTTCATCTCAATTTTTTTTAATCCAGCACCTTGGCACTCTTCGCAACGACCACCTTTTACGTTAAAGCTAAAACGTCCTGCTTTGTAACCACGTACTTTTGCTTCAGGAAGTTCTGTGAATAAATCGCGAATAAAAGTAAACAACCCTGTATAAGTGGCGGAATTTGAGCGAGGTGTTCGCCCAATGGGGGATTGATTAATTTCAATTATTTTATCAATGTGTTCAATTCCTTTAACCGATTTATATTTCATTGGAACAACTTTTGAATGGTAAATTTTCTTCATCAAAATTCTAACAAGGGTATTATTAATTAATGTAGATTTACCAGAGCCACTAACACCGGTTACTACAGTAAAAGTTCCAAGAGGGATTTCTAAATTAACCGATTTTAGGTTATTCCCATTTGCCCCAGTAATAACAATTGATTTACCATTCCCGGTTCTTCTATTAGTGTTCACTTCAATTGATTTTATATCTTTAATATAATCTAGAGTAAGGGAATTACATTTAGCTTCGTGGTTCAGTAAGTTTTCAGCCAATTCTGCAACGCAAATTTCGCCGCCGTGTTCACCAGCTTTTGGTCCTAGATCAACAATAAAATCAGCACTCTCAATTGTTTCTCTATCATGCTCTACAACAATTACTGTATTTCCAAGGTCTCTCAAATTCTTTAAAGAATTTATTAGTTTAATGTTGTCACTTTGGTGAAGCCCAATACTAGGTTCATCTAAAACATATAAAACTCCTGTAAGCTGAGTTCCTATTTGTGTTGCCAATCTGATTCTTTGCGATTCGCCACCAGAAAGAGTTCTTGCAGAACGCCCAATTGTTAAATAATTAAGTCCAACAATTAATAAAAACTCTAGTCGTTCGGTAATCTCTTTTAGAATTGGAGTTGCAATTAAATTCTCTCTTTCGGTGAAATTAACAGTTTGAAAAAACTCTGTTGCTCGTTCAATAGAAAGAGAAGTAATTTCACTTATATTATTTTTATTTATTAAAACCGAAAGCGATTCTATTTTTAATCTGCCTCCATTGCAAGTTTCGCAAGTTTTGGTGGTCATAAACGATTCTGCCCATTCGCGTATTTTTACGGATGAAGTTTTATCGAAATAGTGACTTACATAATTTATAATACCAGAAAATTTATGCTTGTAAGTAACACTTTTACCGCCTCCATAACTATACTGAAAAGATATTTTTTCCTTAGTACCATTGAGCAGAATGTCTAATTGTTCTTCGGTAAGTTTGTTCAGTGGAGTATCATAGTTAAAGCCAAAGTGTTCTGCTACACCTTCAAGTTGGTTGAATAACCATATATTTCTTGGTTTGCCAAGGGCTTCAATTCCACCATCGTTAATTGTTTTATTCCAATCAGGAATTATTAAATCACCATCAATTCGCTTATTCTCTCCAAGCCCT
This sequence comes from Melioribacteraceae bacterium, assembly GCA_027858595.1. GTDB lineage: Bacteria > Bacteroidota > Ignavibacteria > Ignavibacteriales > Melioribacteraceae > 1-14-2-50-31-20. The sequence goes on along the minus strand of JAQICK010000316.1, from coordinate 874 downwards.
TCGCAATCTTTACATGAGCCATACGGCGAGTTAAACGAAAATGAGTTTGGTGCCATTTCCTGATAACTAATTCCACAATGGTGGCATGAGAGTTCACGGCTATATAAGTTATCCTTCTCTTTGGAAGTAACTACAACTACTCCGTTTCCATAATTTAACGCAACCTCAATGGATTCACTAATGCGTGAACGTGATTTGGGCGACACTTTTATTCGGTCAACTAAAATTTCTATGTTGTGAATTTTGTATCTATCAACTTTAAACCCTTTCTCTAATTCAATTGTTTTTCCATCAACTCTGGCACGAATAAATCCGTCACGTAAAATATCTTCAAACAATTCTCGGTAATGGCCTTTTCTGCCACGTACTACTGGAGCAAATATTTCAATTCTAGCTTCTTGGAAATTCTCAAATACAGTATCAATAATTTGCTCAGATGATTGCTTCTGCACTTTTCTTCCGCAACTATAGCAATGTGGTGTTCCAACTCGTGCAAATAACAATCGCATAAAATCATAGATTTCAGTTACAGTTCCAACGGTTGAACGAGGATTTCCACTAGTAACTTTTTGCTCTATCGCAATTGCTGGGCTCAAACCTTCAATTAAATCTACATCTGGCTTTTCTAACTGACCTAAAAACTGACGTGCATAAGCCGAGAGAGATTCGATATATCTTCTTTGTCCTTCGGCGTATATTGTATCAAACGCAAGAGAGGATTTACCTGAACCTGAAAGTCCTGTAATAACAGTAAGTGAATCGCGTGGAATTATTAAATCTATATTTTTGAGGTTGTGCTCTCTAGCACCTTTTATTACTATTTGATTATCTGAAATCATTAAAAACTTTCTAAGTATTTAAAAAAGGAATTTTA
>JAQICK010000104.1 GCA_027858595.1 Melioribacteraceae bacterium | reverse complement strand
AAAAAAACATACAAAACACAAAAATTAAACTAACTCAAGTTTAACATGGGGAGGACTATATATTGGCATATTTGGAGGGCAGCCAATTTATATATTTGTCTTTACCCTGAATCGCTGTAGAATTAATTAGTATTTGTTTGTTTTGAGGAGTAGACTATTTTGATAATTGGCTTTAAGACATCAATGAATATGAAGCTGTTAGGTAAAAAGAAACCCCCAACTATGCTGGGGGTTTTTGTGTTTTAGCTAACTTTATAATTATGAACTTTTTCTGCCAAGAACATTTTAATTTCTATTGGAGTTTTTTCTTTAGATAGAATAGAACCAACTATATTAGCAATTATTGCCAATGGTGCACCTAGCCATGCAAAATACCAAGCATTTAAATAGTAGTTTATAAACTCATGATAAGGGAGTGTAACACCAAACTTACCAGTAATAAAATATACTAATGTAATTATTGCTACAGATGATCCAGCAATGAGTCCTGCCCACGCACCTGTTCGGTTTGAACCGCTCCACCAAATACCAAGTAGGAATAAAGGAAAGATCGTGCAACCAGCAAGCGAGAAAGCTACAGCAACCAATTGAGCAATAAGCCCTAATTTCATTAGTGCAATTATCGCAACACCAGCAGCCATTAAAATTGTTCCTAATCTTGCCATAAGCATTTGTTTCTGTTCGGTAGCTTTTGGATTTATTACGTTAAAATATAAATCGTGTGAAAAAGCAGATGCCCCAGCAATAAGCAGACCAGATACTGTTGAGAATGCTGCAGAAACAGCACCCGCAGCTAAGAGTCCAATTATTAATGGATACAGATCGCCTAACTGTGCGGTATAGACTACAATTGCATCCTTTGCCAACACACCAACTTCAGGATTCGAGGATAGAATTTTTCCAAACGCTGAATAAACAGGTGCACTCCAATAAAGAATACAAATAAAGAATAAGCCCCAAACAACTGACCATCTAGCATCTTTTGCACGAGGTACAACATAAAATCTTTGAATTACATGTGGTAACCCTGCAGTACCAATCATAAGAGAAAAGCAAATGGCTAACCACTGAAACGCCGTTTGTCCAGTTGCAGGATCCCATGGCATCGCAAATTCGGGAGAAGGGAGAATTGCAAAATCGTGTCCCATGGATGTAATTCCAGCACCAGGAGCAATGCCAGTAACTATATCACTAATAACTTGTCCATATCCAACTTGAGGTAACCAAGCGAAATATCCAAATTTATATGTTAAAATAAATAATGGAATTAAAAACGATATAATTATTACAACATATTGAATTTGCATGTTTTTTGTAACACCAAGCATTCCAGAAATAAGGGTGTAAACTAAAACAACCGATGCACCAATAAGAACCGCGTATGTGTAATCAATTCCTAAAATCCATTTGAACATTAATCCAATACCTGCAAACTGACCAACACAATATGAGAACGAAATAAAAATTGCTAACCCAGCACCAAAACCTCTTAAACCTTGCGAGTAATATCTGTCCCCGATAAAATCGGCAGCTGTATATTTTCCGTAGCGTCTAATCTGCCCAGCCATTAAAATTAAAAGTAGAACGTACCCGCCAGTCCATCCAACTACATAAGATAAACCATGATATCCAGAGCCGTACATAATTGCCGCCATTCCTAAAAAAGAAGCAGCACTCATCCAATTTGATGCAATTGCCATTCCCGCACCAACGGGAGATATTTTTCTTCCAGCAGCCCAGTAGGTTTTTGTGTCTTTTGCACGATTAAAAACACCAACTAAAACAAAAGTAACAAGTAATATTATTAATATTATTGCTGGAGTATGTTTAAATTCGCCTTCAAGTGTAGTAGCAGATTGAGCAAATATATTGCTCGAAAAAAATGTCATTAAAAATAACGTATATAAAATTTTAAATAGCTTGTTCACAATTCCTCCAAAAAAAATATTTTGTGTTTAGGTTTCTTCAATAAAGTCATATTCCCGATTCATCCTGTCTATTAATACAGCGTAGATTAGGCATAATATTACAAATAGTATTAGCAAAAATTGTGCTGTGTACCAATAATGGAAAGGGAATCCAAGAAACATAAAATCTGTTAAGAAGCTTTGATTGTGCACTAAATACAATTTCATAATTTCTGGCAAGGCAATTTTTGCCTCATTGCTTAAGAAAGTATTTTCAACTTTAATTAATGATGAAGGTAAAAGGTCTTTCATAATTTTATCAAAACCATCGGAAGCTAACCCAATACTCACAGATGCTTGCCTAATGCTTTCGTTATTCGGCTCAGTAAGAAACATAGGCTTGATGGAATCTGCATTCATATTATAAACAGCCCAACTTAGCGATTCTTTTAAAATAGCTTTATGTTCATCTTGCACAGCAATGTTTTTGCCCAATACCATTAGCATGGTTTTTGCAAATTGCTGATTTACATCCTGGGTTGCAGATACATCTTCAACAACTTGAGGCCACACTGAATTGAAGTCATTAAACGTCTGCTCAGGTGTTGGAGTAGTTACAAGAATTAGTAAAAAATGAAACCCAAATACTGCAACAGCCCAAATTATGGCTAATCTTGAAATTAACTTCGTATTAGCTTTTGCATGTTCAGATAAAGGTCTAAAAAAATTGACTTCATATTGCTCATGATTTGTCATCATAATCTCTCATATTATAAAAATTAGTTTAGTATGGTAAACTATACTATCGCAAAATTTATGCCGAAATAAAATATTGAGAAATAGCCAATTCGAAGAGTGTTGATACTATTATCCTCTAAATAGTTTTGCAATTAAGATTTTTTTCTTAATATTTGGAAATTTTAGTAAGAATTCATGTAATTCAAACCAAATATTTCATGAACTAGGGGCAATTGATTTGGTTTGGATACTTATCAAAAAGTGAAGTTTTAGAAATCAGTAATATTTTTTAGGTAAATTTGCATTAGAAATAATTGACTAAACATTATATGTGGAAAAAATGGATAAGATAAGCAACGTGCTTGCAGAGCGATACGCATCTGAAGGAATGAAAAACATTTGGTCGCCCGAAGGAAGAATTCTTCTCGAAAGAGAATTGTGGATTGCTGTTATGAAGGCTCAAAAAGAACTTGGACTTGATATACCAGCAGAGGCTATTGAGAGTTACGAGAAAGTAAAGAAGAATGTAAACGTAGATTCCATTGATGCACGAGAGCGTATAAGTCGCCACGATGTTAAAGCTCGCATTGAGGAGTTCTGCGAACTCGCTGGTTACGAACACATCCACAAAGGAATGACGAGTCGTGATTTGACAGAAAATGTTGAGCAACTACAAGTATTTCGTGGATTAAATTTATTGATGGGGAAAAGTGTAACGGCATTAATTAGAATTTCTGAGAAAGCAGAAAAATATTCCAATCAAATAATTGCTGCTCGCACTCATAATGTTGCTGCTCAACCAACAACTCTTGGGCGTCGTCTTGCAATGTTTGGCGAGGAATTATTGTTTGGAGTAAATCAGCTTCAATCTCTTATTGACAACTATCCCGTTCGTGGATTAAAAGGAGCCGTTGGAACTCAAGTTGATCAACTTACACTTTTCAATAACGATGAATCCAAAGTAAAAGATCTAGAAGAAAAGTTAATTAAGCATCTTGGAATTAATAAATCGCTCCACACAGTCGGGCAGGTTTATCCTCGTAGTATTGATTTTACTGTGGTTTCTAATCTATTTACTTTAGGAAGTGGCATTAGCAGTTTTGCAACAACATTAAGAATTATGGCTGGAAATGAAACTGCATCCGAGGGATTTGCAAAAGGACAAACTGGTTCATCCGCCATGCCTCACAAAATGAATAGCAGATCAAGCGAAAGAATAAATGGATTCCAAAATATTCTTGCTGGATATGTTTCAATGACTAGCAACATCTCCGGTACCCAATGGAACGAAGGCGATGTTTCATGCTCAGTTGTGCGTCGTGTTGCTTTACCAGATAGCTTCTACGCAATTGATGGAATGTTAGAAACATTTCTTACAATAATTGAACAAATGGAAATATTTGAGCCGGTAATTGAAAAAGAGAACCAGCATTATTTCCCATTTTTATCATCAACAACGTTTTTAATGGAAGCAGTTAAAAAAGGAACTCCACGCGAAGCTGCATACGAAGTAATTAAAGAGCATGCTGTTGCAACGGTAAGAGATATGCGAAATGGAGTAATAGAGGTTAATAATTTATTAGACCGATTAGCAAATGATAAAAGATTGGGTTTATCGTTAGACGAGTTACAAAACATAATGTCAAAAGCAGATCAACTAATAGGTAATGCAAAAGAACAAATTAAAATATTTGTTAGTCAAGTTGATGTTTATATACAGAAATATCCTAACTCAAAAGAATATAAGCCAGGAACAATTTTGTGAGAAAAACCAAACCTCCAAGGTTTCTAAAACCTTGGAGGTTTGTTATATATATTAATCCTGCTTCTTTTTTCTCTTCTTTGGTTTAAAGCCAATTCTATGAAATGGATTAACAACACTTGAAGTAACATTTCTTAGATGAGCAAAAATTCTTTTTAATGCACGTAGATAAATTGCAAGTGCAACTGCACTACCGCTTGTAAGGGTTTCATCTTCACCTCTCATTAAAGATTCAATTTTCGCATCAAAACTTTTGCTAATCCACTTATATTCTTTTAAAAGGTTAAACGCTGCTTTTTCGTCTGAATTTTTGAAGCAATAAATTGTCCTTCCAAAACTATCTTCTACGGCACATTCAAGTGTAATAAGCTCATCTTCAAACTCACCAGCGTGTAATCTTTGTGGATGGTTTAGTGCAATTTCAACAATGTTTTTTGTGAAATCGCCAATTCGTTCTAAGTCAATAACAATACTAGCAAGCACCAATCCAGAAGAGAGTTCTTCATTTCCAGACATTGCTAGATGATTAAAAACATCTTTACGAACTTCACGTTGAAATTTATTAACTTTTACGTCTTGTTCACCAATGTTATACGTAAATTCATTTGAGTCCGATTCCCTCAAAACTTTTTTTGATTCTTTAAACATCTCATTTGTGATGTCTAACATTTCATAGGATCGCTCAAACGCCCTTTCCATAAGGGAATTTGATTGAAACACACTTAAAATTTCTTTAATCATTTTTTACCTCAATTAACTAGATATATAACTAATACCGGTATAACAAAGAAAAGGACAATAACATAAGCCACAGGTATTAGTTTACTTTTGATTGAATATTCTGAAAATTTCTCAGCTAAAAATATTGGAACTCTTTTAAGGGGCCACCAAAAAATTATTCCACTTATATTAAAAAGAAGATGTGCAAACGCAACTGTTAAAGCTGCCGGATTTCCAGTTAACAATGCTGCAAGAATAGCCGTAACTGTTGTTCCAATATTTGATCCAAGTGTATAAGGAAAAATTTGTATTAATGAAAGCAATCCCGCACCCGCCATTGGAACAACTAGAGAAGTTGTGATAGAACTACTTTGAACTAATATTGTTAATAACAATCCAACCACCATTGCTCTCGGTGCTGTTTTGAATAAGAACTCATCGAACCAAGCTTTTGCTTTTGAAATAATTAAAACCTTGAGTGATTCAGTCATATATTTTAATGCAACAAAAAGCATAAGTAATGCAACCCCAAGAGAAATCCACTTGTAGGCACTTCCATCTCCAAGCCCAAATTTTATCTGTTCAATAATAAATTTTGCAACTGGTTTTGTTATTTCTTTAACCGGACTTAAAAATTTAAGACCTCCAACATTCTGAAATTCCTCAGCTAAAAATGCTGACGCTTTCCCCAGAAAGTTAGTATAATATTGAATAGGAAATATTACAATTACCGCAAGGAAATTAAAAAAATCGTGTACTGTTGCAGCCGCAAATGCACGCCTAAATTCATTGCTTCTATTAATTTGTGGAAGTGACGCAATTGTGTTTGTAATGGAAGTTCCAATATTTGCTCCCATTATAATTGGAATTGCATTTGGAATATTTAATGCACCACCAGCAACCATTCCACCCACTATTGAAGTTGTTGAAGAAGATGATTGAATAATGGAGGTTGCAAGTATTCCAATAAATAATCCTACAAAAGGGTTCGCTGTTGTTGCAAGTAATGTTTTAGCAAAATCCTTTCCAAACAGCTTCATTGAATCGCCCATTAACTCAAGGCTTAAAAAGAAGAGATAGAGAAAAACTGCTAATTTAATTCCAGCAATTAAGTTGGGATACTTGTTACTAAACTCTTTTAACTTTTCCATGTTACCTATTTATAAATAATTTGTGACGTAATATTATTTAATAGAAGTTCAATATCAATAGAGATGTTAAAACTTAACATTAATTTAACATTAAAGTCCACAATTCAGATTAAATCAGTTTATTAAACTTGATTATTAATTTAGAGATGAGTGAAATGGAATTATTTTTAGGAGTTCTCGTAATATTAATTGTTTTCGCTGGAACCGACTTGGTTGTTGGGGTAAGTAACGATGCAGTTAATTTCTTGAACTCTGCAATTGGCTCAAAGACAGCACCACGCTGGATAATTTTGACAATTGCTAGTGCGGGTATTTTGTTTGGAACAACCTTTTCAAGTGGTATGATGGAAGTTGCACGAAAGGGAATTTTTAATCCTGAAGCATTTATGCTACCAGAAATTATGATTATCTTTTTAGCTGTAATGCTTACCGATATTCTGCTGTTGGATTTGTTCAACACTTTTGCTTTGCCAACCTCCACAACTGTATCTATTGTTTTTGAACTCCTTGGTGCTGCCGTTGCAATTGCTGTTATTAAAATTTTACATTCTGGTCAACCTATTGTGGATTTATATCAACACATAAACTCCGAAAAGGCGCTGCTGATAATATCGGGCATTTTGCTTTCCATAGTTATTTCGTTCACAATAGGAGCTGTTGTTCAGTTTCTGACTCGCTTAATTTTTACGTTCGATTACGAAAAAAGAATAAAACGATATGGTGCTATTTGGGGAGCTCTTGCTTTAACTGCTATCACATTTTTTATTTTAATTAAAGGTGCAAAACACTCATCTTTTATGTCAGCAGAAATTAAAGATTGGGTTGCAATAAACACTTGGAACATTTTAATGTATAGTGTTATTGTTTGGGGCATTCTTCTTCAAGTTTTAATTTCATTTACGCGTGTTAATATTCTTAAAATTATTATTCTTGTTGGAACTTTTGCATTGGCGTTGGCATTTGCCGCTAACGATTTAGTGAATTTCATAGGAGTTCCTTTAGCCGGATTAACTTCATACTCGCTTGGATTAAACGCAGACGGCGACCCTCTAAAACTTGTAATGACAGAATTAGCAAAACCAGTTCAGACAAATACATTATTACTTCTTCTTGCCGGATTGATTATGGTTGTAACACTTTGGTTTTCTAAAAAAGCAAAGTCTGTTACAAAAACAGAAGTAAACTTAAGTCGTCAAGGTGAGGGTGTTGAAAGATTTGAATCATCCTTGCTTGCGAGAAAATTGGTAAGAGGAAGTGCTGTTTACAGAATTACTGGAGTACTAACAGTTGTTGGTGGATGGTTCTTTACAGCATTTAGTGCATTTACAGGCACAGCTTTAGTTGCAACCTTACTTTATTACGGCGAGATTTATGCAATAATTTTATAACATTAATTGTTGTTTACATTTTAGTTAAATCTCACATTTTCCACAAAAACAAAGAATTGGAAGATGATGAAATTTTAATTGCCAATGAAGACATTACGGAATTAGATGCGTTAGTTTCATCTATGAAAAAGAGTAAAAAGTTAATTGCATCAATTAGAGGAACAGTTGATGGAGCTACAGTTGCACTTGGGGCAGAAGACCTTGACACATTAAGAAAATTTTAAAAGGATATTAAAAGTCAGAAAAAATTGTAAAATCAAAACAATGCAAGTATTATGGATTTAATTAAACTGCAAGTAACAGACAATGCCAAACAAGAGAGACGTTATGGCAAAATGATTGTTTCTCTTCAAATGCTTCAAAAAAATTCGAGTAATATTTGGCAATCAAGTTTTTCACATATTGATAACAATCACAAAGCACCAGATTTAGAATTAATTAGTGACTTAAAAGAAATAGCTTCTGAATTACTTACCAATCTAAAAAATGAAGATTGTGACATATTTGATGAATCCACAAAGGATTTTGAAGAAAAGTTAAAAGCATATGATAAAAAGCAAATTAAAAGAATGAAAGATTCTACTGGCTCATCAAGAAATAATTTTCTATTCTTAGATTTGTTTTCATATTTTGAGAACATCTCCCATCATTTAAATCAACTGATTATTCTTTATCGCAAGAACTATAATCACCTAAAATAATTCTCAAGAATCCTTCGAGGGATTAAAGCCCTCGAAGGAATACATTATTGAACTTTTACAAAAAGTAAAATTCTCCCATAATTAAATGAGCTTTTTATAAACTGCATTTCCAAGCAGAAATAATTACCTCTTCAGTAAAAGATTTTCTATTTTTGAGTGGTTATTATTTTAAAACTTATAACGAGAATTTAATGAACTATTTTAAGTCAGATTATTTTACATATATCAACAACCAGCTACACTGCGAAAATGTTAACCTAACAAAATTAGCCGAGGATTTTGGCACTCCATTGTTTGTTTATAGTAAGAAATTTTTAGTAGATAGATACAAAGAATTAGATGAAGCATTCAGTTCTATAAACCATAAAATTTATTTTGCTTCAAAAGCTAATTTTAATCTTAGCGTTATAAAAACTTTTTACGAACTTGGAAGTGGAGTAGATGTAAATTCGGCAGGTGAGTTTTATCGTGCTATAAAGGCTGGTGTTAATCCTAAAGATATGCTCCTAACTGGTGTTGGCAAAACAGATGAGGAGATACGGCTCGGTTTAGAAAAAGGCGTTTTTGTAATTAAAGCCGAATCTATTGAAGAAGTTTATGTTATCAACGACATTGCTCAAGAGTTGAATATAACTGCTCATGTTGCAATACGTGTAAACCCTGATGTTGATGCCAAAACTCATCCATATGTTTCTACTGGATTGGCTGAAAACAAATTTGGAATAGATTCCATTTACGCTTACGATATGTTTCTTGAATGTTCAAAACTTAGCAACATTGAGCTTGTGGGTATTGACATGCACATTGGCTCACAAATAACAACAGTTCAACCATTTGTAGAAGCTGTTATTAAAATGGCGGAGCTTTATAAAAAAATTCAATATGCTGGAATTCCATTAAAACATTTTGATATTGGAGGTGGTATTGGTGTGCTTTACAATGATGAAACACCCTTTACTCCAAAGGAATTGGCCGATAAATTAATTCCTATATTTATGCAACTTGATGCTGAAATTATGTTTGAACCTGGACGCTTTTTAACGGCAAATGGTGGCGTGCTTCTAACAGATGTTCTTTACACAAAAACAAATTCACTGGGTAAAAACTTTGTAGTAGTAAACTCTGCAATGACCGAACTTTTGCGTCCATCTCTATATCAATCATACCATCACGTGCAACCAATTGAAAAAATAGATAATATTGATTTCCAAGCAGATATTGTTGGTCCCGTTTGTGAGACTGGTGATTACATTGCTAAGGAACGTGAAATAACTATGGTTGGAAGAGGAGACAAACTTGCTATAATGTCAGCAGGTGCCTACGGAATGGCTATGTCGTCTAATTACAATGGTCGCCGAAGACCAGCAGAAATTCTTGTTGATGGAAGCGAGTTTAAGGTTATCAGAAGTAGAGAGACGTTTGGACATTTAATTTTTGATGAAGATACACATATCTAAATTATTAAAATATTACTTAAAATTGGTTGAGCTATAATGATGACAGCAAATTTT
>JAQICK010000361.1 GCA_027858595.1 Melioribacteraceae bacterium | reverse complement strand
GGATTAGATGATTTTATCTTTTCTGCTCTATGATTTACTTGTTCTCCATTTTTCCAGAATCGGTAACAAACGTGAGGACCTGTCGCAAGTCCAGTCATTCCAACATGTCCAATTACTTGATCTTGCTTCACTGATACACCTGGCTTTATACCTTTTGCAATTTTGGACATATGTAAATACTGAGTCTTGAAGGTTCCGTTGTGCCTAATCTTCACATAATTTCCATTGCTACTTTTATATCTAGCCTCAATTACAACACCATCACCGGTGGAGTGAATAGGCGTACCAGTAGGGGCTGCATAGTCAGTTCCTAAATGTGATTTGAACCTGTGAAGAACTGGATGAAAGCGACGCTTACTATAGCTCGAAGTCATACGTCCAAATTTTAATGGAGATTTTAGAAAGGCTTTTCTCAAACTATTGCCCTCTTCATCAAAAAATTCGCCGTTTCCATTTTGCTCATAATAGAAAGCATAAAAATCATCTTTGCGATGTTTAAAATATGCCGACTTAATCTCGCCTACTCCAACAAATTCGCCATCAATAAATTTTTCTTCAAAAATTACTCTAAAATTATCACCATCTTGAACACGATAGAAATCTATCTGCCAAGCATAAACTTCTGCCATTTTTAGTGCCAACAAGTCGCTTACATTTTGTCCATTAAGTGTCATGTAAAGTGAGCTTTCAATTATTCCGGCAGCTTCCCTCTCTTTTATGATAACTTCTTTTTCGCCAGTTTCTATTGTAATAACAGAATCTGTAAAATCTACAATTGCAAAATTTATTGGATCATTTTCATAAATAAAATATTGTAATCTTTCTACTGAATCAATTTTAGAATAGATTTTATAATTATTTCCGCTATTTATTTTTCTAACATTAAATTTATCTTTTGCAATTGTACTAATTTCAGAGATTTTTTGGTATGTAATATTATGAGGATGTAAAATATCTGAAAGCGTTTCGTTCTTCTGAACAACGCCTTCAAAGAGAGTTAAAGAATCCACAAACAACCCATAAATATTGGGCTTCGGAACTATTACTTCCTCTTTTTTATCTTCAATTTCATTTGAACACGAAAAAAAGAGAATTAAAGAAAATAATAAAATTAGGAGTAAAAGCGTTAGGCGTATTATATTCATAAATATTAGTCATTCATTAAAGTGTTAATAATATCAAGAGAAGTAATTCCATCAGCTTCGGCATTGAAGTTTGGAATTATTCTGTGGCGTAGTATGGGTACTAAAGAGGCTTTTACATCATCAATACTTGGTGTGTATCTGCCATCCATAATTGCTTTTGTTTTTGCAGCTATAATTAAATATTGCGATGCACGAGGTCCGGCACCCCAGCTAATCCATTCTTTTAATTTAGGATTTTCAGTCTCAGTCGGTCTAGTTTCTTTTACTTTTTTAATTGCGTATTCAATTACATTATCAGCTACAGGAACTCGTTTAACAAGTTGTTGAAACTCAATTAGCTCCTCTTTAGAAATAACTTTGTTTAATTCTGGAACTACTTCTGAAGTTGTTGATTTAACAATAGAAATTTCTTCTTCGTAAGTTGGATAATCCAACCAAAGTTTAAACATAAATCTATCGAGCTGTGCCTCAGGTAATGGGTAAGTTCCTTCGTGCTCAATTGGGTTTTGCGTTGCAAGAACAAAGAATGGTTCATCAAGTTTGTAACTGTTACCCATAGCTGTAACATTATGCTCCTGCATAGCCTCAAGCAGTGCTGATTGGGTTTTAGGAGGTGTTCTGTTTATTTCATCAGCAAGAATAATATTAGAGAAAATTGGCCCTCGAATAAATTTAAACTCTCGCTTGTGTGAAATTTGATCTTCTTCAATTATTTCAGTTCCAGTAATATCACCAGGCATTAAATCAGGTGTAAACTGAATTCTACTAAAATTAAGATCAAGAACATCAGCTACTGTTTTAATCAACAAAGTCTTAGCAAGTCCTGGAACACCAACCAATAAAGTATGACCACCAGATAGTAAGGCAACAAGAGTATTATCAATTATTTCATCTTGTCCGACAATCACTTTATGAATTTCTATTTTGATTTTTTTTACTGATTCACTTAATTTTTCAACTAATTGAACATCATTTGAATTACTACTGCTTAAACTCAAAATTCACCTAAATTTTAATTTCCCAATAAATATGTGACTTTAATTCTTCAACCCATTCCTTATAAAGTTTCTCACGTTTTCTAAATTGTGCTAAACGCTTAATGTCTTCAAAATCTTCATCAATATTTGCAACATGTTCAGGAACTCTGCTATACAACTTAACAATATGATATCCATAATTTTTAGCATCTGTCTTTAGTTTTTGGGGAGGTGAAATGTCACCATCGCTCATCTTATAGACTGTTGTAAGAAGTTGCTGTTCAATTTGTCCAGCCTCCATTGTGCCAAGTTTACCACTAAACTTAGCAGTTTCTTTGTCGTCGCTATAGGTTTTAGCATAATATTCAAATGTATTAAACTCCTTACGGATACTATCTTTTATATCGGTAAGAAACTCAAGAGCTTTTAAATCTGATTGATCATCACTCTTCATCATAATTAAAATATGGCGCGAATGAATTTGGTTTCCCTTTCTTTCAAGTAGTTGAATTATATGAAAACCAACGGGAGACTCAATAACTTCAGATATTTCGTTATCTTCGAGAGCAAATGCTGCAGATTCAAACTCTGGATAAAAAACTCCACGTTGCACGGAACCTAAATCACCACCTTGTGCACGACTTCCTGGGTCATCAGAATACTTTGTTGCAAGCTGTGCAAAATCGGAGCCATGCCGTAAAGAATCTAACAATGATTCTGCAAGTAATTTAGCTTTCTTTTTAACAGATGAATTTTTTTTGGGGTTAGCAAAAATATGCCCGAGTGTAAATTTTTCAGGAATTAATCCAAGAGAATCTTTATAAGAATTGTAAAATTCTATTACTTCTCTTCGAGTAACATCAATTTGTCCAAATTTTTGTTGTTGAACTTTTTGAGCCATAATATTCTTTTTAGTCTCTTCGCGAAACTCACGCTTTATTTTTTCAATGCTCATCCCGTAAGTCTCTTCAACTCGCTCTTTAGAGCCATATTGCTGAATAAAATAGTTCATTTGGTAATCGAGTTGCTGAGAAATTTCTTCATCAGATACTTCTATTGTATCTAACTCAGCTTGTGCATAAAGGAGTTTTTCAGCAATCATTCCATCTAAAACTTTTCTTTTGCTTGCCGGATTTGCTGGGTCAAACTTCTTTTGAGATGCCTCAATACTAACCCTTAAATCAAGTTCTGATTTTAGTATTATCTCATTATCAACAACCGCAACTATTTCATCCAATACCTCTTGGGCAAAGCTGAAATTTAGCATTACAAATAAGAGCATTATTATTTTCTTCATATTCTAATTTACCTCTCAATTTCAGAACTATATTCTGAATAAAGTCCTTTTAAATAATTATTGTATAATTCTTTTCTTTTAAAGGAAAAAAATTTTTGTTCAATTTCGTCTGCTATTTCTTCAAACTCTGGTACATCATTTTTTTTATAAATTTTTAGCAATTGCACGACTGAAAATATATTTTTTGAAATTTCTATTACACCACTATATTTTTTCTCATCAATCATAAGAAGCTGATTTTTCAAATCTTCTTGAAGCACGTTATAAACATATTCAAATTTATTCTCTTTAACAGAAAATTGAATATTATTATCTTCAAAATACTTTGTGGAATTCTTCCAACCTTTGCTTATTATCATTCTGCGAAATTTAATAGCAGATTCTTTATTAGCGAAAGTTATTTGATTATAAATTAACCGAGTAGTTGCTATTTTGAATTCAGCAATATTGGTGGAAAAGAAGATCTTCAACTCCTTTTCAGATGCTGAAATGGATAAATCAGAAACTTGTTTCTTTATAACAAGAGCTTTAGCTACCTCAACTTTTGCATTAGTAATTACCTTTTCATACTCTTCAGAATTAACAACTTCTTTATTAATAGCATCCAAATAGATTAGCTCTGTTTCAATCCACTCACGGATAAATTCTTCACGAAATTTATGAACATCTTTTTTAAGATTAAGAGATTCCTCAATCATTGTTTCTGTTAAGTAGGAATCGCCAACTTTTGCAACGTAATTCTTTTCCTCTTCCTTTTTTGAACATGATACTAAAAGGAAGAGTAGAATTACAAAAACAATTTTTCTATTTTTTCTCAACTTTATATGCATTTTCTAATTCATTGTAAAAGTATTCTGGTTGATACAATATTTTCAAACCATCTACATATTCTTTATCAAGTCTTTTACTTTCAGATTCTTGAAAAGAACTTGATAACTCAGGCAATGCTTCTTGAAATGTTTTTATACTTTTTGCAACTTTTTTACGTAAAATTACCACGGCAAAACCACCATCAACTGCAAAAATTTCCGAAAAATTACCAGCATTAGAAAGAGAATAAGCTTGTTTAGATAATTCACTATCGCTTACATTCTTAAATCCGTGTCTTCCATATTTAGCTTTGAATCCAGGTCTCTCAGTATATTTGAAAGCTACTGAATCGAAATCAACGCCATCTTTTAACATTTGAGAATAATTTTCAATTCTTTCTTTATCTCTTGAAAATATTTCATTGAAATTAACTTTACCTTCAATTACAAAATTCTCTTTCGATTTATTGTACTCTGTACGAAGTTTAGTGGAATCAATTTTAACTTTATTCCAAACTTCATCTTCTTGTAACTTAAAAATATAAATTCCATTTTGGTAATCGCCCATTAAACTTGCAAACTCTTTATCTGTTTTCTCTAACTCAGAGCCTTTTTTTCTTAAAAGTAATTCGTTACTATAATCTTTGGCTCCATCAGAAAGAAGTTGGGTAGTTAAAGCATTATTTTCATATTTACGTTGTGCAATTAAATATTCAAAAAATGATTTGATAGTGTAATTTTTTGAATTAACTGAAACTAAAACTGAATCTTTATTACTTAAATACGTTTCATTTTCTTCAAAGTTTTCAGATAATGTAATTTCGTTATCTTTAACGCTTAGCTTAGGAAGTAATGCATCATTAAGACTAAAATTATATTCTGTTTTCAAACCACTTAAAAATTTATTGTTATCAAATTCATATCGTGATTTTTTGTACATCTCTCTAAGATTTTCTAACTCTTTTTCGAAAGAAGGATACTCTAGTACTTCAACAAGTTTAATTATATGATATCCAAAACGAGTTTTAACTATTTCTGAAACTTCTCCCACTTGAAGTTTAAAAACAGCTTCGTCAAATGGTTGCACCATCTGTCTTCTTTCAAAAAGTCCAAGGTCTCCACCTTTTGCACCAGAACCTGGATCATCAGAGTATTCTTTTGCTAGAGAATCGAAATCAGCACCATTTTTAATTTCTTCATAAATTCTAGTAATTTTAGCTAGTGGCTTTTCACCTGATAATGCATCAACCATATTACCTGATGCTTCAGCATTTTTAACAAGAATGTGTTTTGCTCTAACTTTATATTTTCTTGGTTGTCTATCTGTAACTTTTAAAATATGATATCCATATTTAGTTTTAACAACTTTAGGATAAACCTCTCCAACTGGAGTAGAATATGCTGCTGCTTCAAATGCTGGAATAATTTGTCCGGCTGTAAACCAATAAATATCTCCATCCTTCTTTTTTGAGAATTCATCTTGAGAATACTTTTGAACCATTGCTTCAAAAGTTTTTCCATTTTTTATACTATCAAGTACAGATTCCGCTTGCTTAAGCGTTGCTTCGGGAAAAGCACCCAACTTGTACATTATATGGCTCACACGAACTTCTTCTCTACGTTCATCATAAAATCTTTTCATTCCAGGCGAAACAATTTGCTTCTCTTCAATGTAACTAACCCCAACTTGCTCTTTATAATCATTTAACTCATTTACAAGTTCCTCATCATTTCTATAATCACGAACAAATGCATCTCTGAGTTTCATTTTATATGTTACATATAAATTCAAGAAATTTTTGTAATCTTGCAACGAATCTTTTGCTGCCATTTCTGTACCACCAACATTCTTTTCGTACGCTTTCTCAAATTCACCCAATGTAATTTCGTGTCCATCAAATTCTGCAACAACATTTTCTGTGTTTTGACTAAAAACAGTTGATG
>JAQICK010000171.1 GCA_027858595.1 Melioribacteraceae bacterium | reverse complement strand
TATCAACTTTTTTGGAAACTGCCATAAATGTACACATTCCAAGAAAGAATGCCAATGCCATATTTTCAATAAATATGGATTTTACAAATATACCTAAATAATGTTCTAACATAATTATTACTCCTCCACTTGGTCTGGATAGAATGTTCGAAGTATCCATATGAAAAAGGCAATAAGGAAGAATGCACTAGGAGCTAGTAACATTAAGCCATTACCTAGATACCACCCACCTTCATTTGTTAATGAGAAAATGGAAATACCGAAGAATTTACCAGAACCAAGTAGTTCTCTAAAAAATCCAACAACAAGCAGAATTACAGCGTATCCCATTCCGTTTCCAATACCATCCATAAAACTTTGGAGTGGTGGATTTTTCAATGCATATGCTTCTGCACGCCCCATCACAATACAGTTAGTGATAATTAGACCAACAAAAATTGAAAGTTGTTTGCTAACATCATAAGCAAATGCTTTAATAAACTGGTCTGCAATAATTACTAGAGATGCAATAATTGTCATTTCAACAAGAATACGTATGCTACCTGGAACATGATTACGAATTAAACTAACAAATAAATTTGAAAAAGCTATCACAACTACAACTGCAAGAGACATAACAAGTGATGTCTCCAACTTTGTTGTAACAGCAAGTGCAGAACAAATTCCTAACATCTGTAATGCAATAGGATTATTCTTGAAAATTGGATCAAAGACAATTTCTTTATAATTTGCTTTAGCCATTATTATCTCCTTTCAATTTATTGAGGAAAGGACCATAACCATTTTCGCTGAGCCAGAATCTAACCAAGTTATTTACTCCACGTGTTGTTAATGTTGAACCAGAAAGTCCATCAATTTGATATTTAGCTTTATCGCTAGTTTGATCAACAATACCTTTAATTACTTCAATTTTAAGATTACCATCAGCATCATAAGCTTGTTTCCCTATCCATTGACTTTTCCACTTAGGATTATCAACTTCGCCACCAAGTCCTGGAGTTTCGCCATGTTGGTAGAATGTGAAACCTTTAATTGTATGTAGGTCTTTATCAAGAGCTATAAATCCGTATAGCGTTGACCAAAGTCCTTTACCGTAAATAGGCAAAATGTATTTTTCGACACTATTGCTGTCATCCATTACAGTATAAATAGCCATAGCTGTTGGTTTTCGTTTTATACCTGCAATATCATCGGTAGCTGTAATATCTTCACCCCATTTTGCACTTGATGCCAAAACATTAACATTAAAATTTTCAATGTTTAATACATCATCATATTCTGTGCTTGGAATAACATTGCCAGTATTTAAATCAACAATTTGTGCAGAAACTTTTTCTTCAAAAGTTTTATTAATATCAATTCCTTCTTGATATAAATCACCAGCAGCAAGAATGTTTTTAAGTAAATCCAATTTCTTATTATTTTCTTGAATTGGTTTTAATTCAACCGCCGCTGTTGAAACAAGTATTGAAGCTACAAAGCAAACTCCAAGAGCAACTAATATTGTCTTAGTTGTGCTATCTTTCTTAGCCATTTCTCGCTAGCCTCCGTTTAATGTTTCCTTTAATAACAAATCTATCAATTATTGGTGCAAACACATTCATAAATAGAATTGCAAGCATCATTCCTTCTGGAAATGCAGGGTTTACAACTCTTACAAGAACAACAAGCACTCCAATAAAGAAACCGTAATAATACTTTCCAGTATTTGTAAATGCAGCAGAAACTGGGTCTGTAGCCATAAACACAGCACCAAATGCAAATCCACCAAGAACTAAATGCCAAGCAGGTGTAACTGCAAACATTGGATTTGTATCACTTCCAATTAAATTAAATGTGAACGCCATAAGTACCATTCCAACAAGAACACTTAACATAGTTCGCCATGAGCCAATTTTTGTGATAATTAAAAATGCTGCTCCAATTAAAATTGCAAGTGTAGATGTTTCCCCCATTGAGCCAGGAATTAGACCAATAAATGAATCCCACCAAGTAGCAGTAAGTTGCATTGAGCTATCCGCAAATTGACCTAATGGTGAAGCTTTACTCATTCCATCAACGGCTGCCCATACTTTATCACCAGATATTTGTGCTGGATAAGCAAAGAATAAAAACGCTCTACCAGTTAAGGCTGGATTTAAAATATTCATTCCAACACCACCAAAAACTTCTTTACCAATTACCACCCCAAATGTAATTCCAAGAGCAACTTGCCAGTAAGGAATGTCTGGAGGAAGGATAAGAGGGAAAAGTATACTTGTTACAAAAAATCCTTCGTTAATTTCGTGCTTACGAACAACTGCAAAAAGAACTTCCCAAAATCCACCAACAGCGAGCGTAACAAGATAGATTGGGAAGAAATAAAGAGCACCCAAAACCATGTTGCTTAAAATTGAAGTTGAATCGAATGTGAGTCCAATCATTAGGAAAAATTGTTGTTGCCATCCAGTTGGTTCGTAATCGGCAATACTTGCAATTCCAATATTTGATTGGAAGCCCGTATTATATAAAGCCATAATTATTGCTGGAATAAGGGCATAAATTACCATAAGCATCATTCGCTTAAGATCTAAGGCATCGCGAACATGTGAGCCTTTAGATGTAACCTTACCAGATGTGTAAAGTAAAGTATCAATTGCTTCAAAGAGAGGATAAAGTTTCGGAAACTTTCCACCTTCCTCAAAGTGTTTACTTTGCTTATCTAAAATAGTTCTCAAAAATTTCACTTATTAACCTTCTTTTTCTATTTGAGTTAAATTGCTTCTTAAATTTTCACCATGATTTATTTTTGAAGGGCAAACAAATGAGCATAGCCCTAAATCTTCTTCGTCCAATTCTAAGCATCCAAGTTGTTCCGCTTCTTCAATATCGTTAACAGCCAAAGCACGTAACAAATAGTTTGGAAGAATATCCAACGGCATTACTGCTTCGTAACTACCCACAGGAACTATTGAACGCTTTCCACCATGCAGTGAAGTAGAAAAATTTAATACCTTTTTAGGCATAACAACCGATTTTATAGAAAATCTATTTCCAAATGGATTTACCCATCCCAAAAATTCTCGCTTGCTCTCTTCTTCTATTACAGAAACTTGTTGGTGATATCTACCAAGATATGAAACAAACCCTGTAGCGTGATGACCTGTGAAGACTGATCCAGAAATTACTCTATTTTCACCATCTTTTAAGGCATCAGTAGTTAGTTCGTTTAAATCAGCTCCAATTTCTGTCTTAATTAGAGTAGGAAGCTTCACTTGTGAACCACCAACTGAAATAATTCTATCAGTATCAATTTTACCAGTTGTAAAAAGATTTCCGATAGCTGCAACATCCTGAGCATTTACATACCAAACATTTTTTGAAGAACTAACTGGATCGAGAAAATGAATATGAGTTCCAACCAAACCAGATGGATGTGGTCCTTCAAATTCTTCAACTATTAATTTGCTTGAATCAATTATTGAAATTTTTGAGTTTGGTGCTTTACAGAGGAAAATTTTTCCTTCAATAAGTTTATCGAGCACTTTTAATCCATTCTCAAAAGCTTTTTCTTTTCCTTCAAGCACCTTTTCAATTGACGGAGCAAGTGGATTTGTATCCATTGCTGTAACAAAAATTGAATTTGGTGTTGTTGATGGATCAGCTACCTTTGAAAAAGGACGAACTCGTAGTGAAGTCCACAGACCAGATTCGATTAAATTCTCTTTAATAGAATCTGCAGTTAAATTTGATAGTTCATTTTCAGAATAACTTTTGAAAGTTATTTCTTCGCTACCATATTTCTCAATTACCATCGATTTAAAAGCTCTTTTTTCGCCACGATTTATTTCAATAATTTTACCAGAAGCAGTAGCTGTAAATTTAACTCCAGGAGTTTTTTTATCAGCAAAAAGAAATTGTCCTTTTTTTACTTCATCACCAACAGCAACAAGCATTGTAGGCTTCATTCCTACATAGTCGTCACCAAGTAAAGCTACTTTTTTTGTTAAAATTGTTTTTGAAATTTCTTGCTTCGGAGAGCCATTAAGTGGAAGGTTTAAACCTTTCTTAATTTTAACTTTTGCCATATAATATTTATTCTATGATTAATAAAGTGGTTTGGGTTGTGACCTTTTTTCCATGTTCTATTTTTTTTTGTTTTTTAATTGATTGTTTTTTTGCTTTTTT
>JAQICK010000082.1 GCA_027858595.1 Melioribacteraceae bacterium | reverse complement strand
TTTTTCACACGGCAAAAGTCTAAAACTTCTTTTTCGTTTTTTATATTCATGCTTCCTTTTTTTTAAAGTTTTCTGTTCGGCTAAATAGTTAGTTTATAAATTTAGACTTTAGCAAAAAGATTTTTAACAAAACTATAATTTTCCAATGCTGTAGCAGCCTTTGGAGATTTCTTTCTAATAATTTCAGCTAACGAATATATTTCATTATCTTTTAATTTAACTTGAGATACAATTTCCACCGTGGTTTTACAACTTGCAAAAACTTTATCTGAGTCATTAAAAAGAAAATCCGACATAGTATTATTTGGATTTAATATTTCAATTTCGTTGTTTAATTGTTTTGACAATTCATCTCTAAAAATTTGCCCGCTGTAGCCGTAGTGAGTGCAACAAAATCCCGCATAAACTTTTTGTGAATCATAATTTGCTAAGATTGATGCTTCACTAACAAACTTTGCAATTGACTTCTTAGCCTCTTCACCAATCGGATTATTCTGAATAACCGTTTCTAATTCTGAACATGCTTGGTTTACAATTTGAGTTTCATCAATTCCATTTTTAATAAGGGAGTTCTTGTAAACATTGGAGTTAATTGTTGTTGGAGTTCCAAAGATAATTATTTTATCAGTCCCACTTTTTAATTTGTTCTCAAATAGTGAAACGCCGCTGTCAACAATTCCTTTAACTTCGGTTTTAGAATTTTTGGCATACAAAGTATGAGGATAAACTATGGACAATGTATTACACGCAATTAAAATTATATCTGGATTGTATCCTCTCTCAATAGAATTAAGCGCACTATTAAAAACTTTCGCTTTTTCCGATAAATCAATCATGGAATTATATCCATAATCTGAGCTGTAAAGTGAATTGAAAAATATCAATTCTGCGCTCTCATAAATTGGATTTTTACGTAATCGTTTCTCTAATTCAGCAACAACCGAAAGTCCACCCAATCCAGAATCTGTAATAACTATTCTCATTCCTAACCGTCAAATTATTTACTTTACAATATTACTGTTTTCAATTATAAATAAATATTGTATTATTACCACTATATTATTGACTGGAGAACAACTTGAAAAACATTCTAATATTTCTTATATCAGCCATACTAGTTTTTACTGCATGTAGTTCAATTGAAACCCTACAAGGAGTGCCGATTGTTGATGAATACACAACTATATTTCCGAACAATAGCGTTGCCGATGAGTTAGAGGAAATTAGTAAATCGATAAAACTAATTAATAATTTAACATTTTATAGAGCCCATTTATTTTTAGATAGCACTATAACAGATGAAAATTTAGATGATTTTGATTTGCTTGAAAAGGCATTTTCAACCAACACAATTAGCAAAACTTCTTCTGGAACAGGTGCAATCATCAGTGTTTCCGGTAACAAGGTTGCTCTTTTAACTGCCGCACATATTGTAAGCTACCCAGATACAACAATTTCTTATTTTGCTGCAAATGGAAAAAGGTCAAAATATATTGAATCAATTCTTTACAAAGAGAGACAAAAAATATACTCCGATTTGCCCGAAGGTGGAATGTTAAAGATTATAGCAAAGGACGATAAGAGCGACATTGCAATAATTGGAAATACATTCAATAATATTACACCAATAATATTTCCCATTTTCAACTTCAATTTCGGAAGTGCCAAAGAACTGAAGTGGGGTAGTTTTGTTTACTTGCTCGGCTATCCAATGCACTACAAAATGGTAACAAGTGGAATTGTAAGTAATCCTAATTACAATGGAACTGGTAATTTTCTTGTTGATGCCCCAATAAACAGAGGCTCAAGCGGTGGTTTAGTTCTAGCAATTAGAGGTGCTGCACCTAACTTTGAGTTGGTTGGAATTATCTCTTCGGTTCCAGCAGAAAAAAGGTTTGTTCTAACGCCTAATAATCCTTCTCGTGATATTACTTTTCTTCCTGGAACAAAATACAGTGGGGACATGACTGTTGAGCAACTTAGTGGAATAAAATACGGAATAGGAAAAATTGTATCCGTTGAAAAAGTTAGAGAGTTTATTGAAAAAAACAAGTCCCTTCTTTTTAATCAAGGATACATGATTCAGCTAGATTAACAAGATTTATACAATATGAAAATAATTGTTTTATTTATAACGACAGTAATGTTTCAAAATATTACTTTTGCTCAAACGACAGTTACGGTAATGACCTACAATATTTTCCATGGGGCAAATACAAATGAAAGTTTTGATTTTAAAAAAATTGCACGTGTAATAAATAGTGTAAATCCAGATTTGGTTGCTCTCCAAGAAGTTGACTTTAATACTAACAGATTAAGCAAACGTGATTTGGCAAGTGAAATTGGATTAAGAACGAATATGATTTCACTATTTGGGAAAGCAATTGATTATGACGATGGTGAATATGGAATTGCTATTTTATCAAAACATGAAATAATCAAGTGGGAAAATACAGCCTTACCTTTTGAAGAGGGAAATGAGCCACGAACGATTTTGAACATTGTAACAACTTTATCCACAAGTGATACTGTTTCATTTATTTGTACACATTTAGATTATAAACCAAATAGTTTGGAGCGGATAAATCAAGCAAATAAAATAAACGAATTATATACTTCAAATAAATATCCTACCATTCTTGCCGGCGATTTCAATGATGTTCCTAATAGTCCGACACTTGATATACTTAGTAAATATTGGGAAACAACTTACGATAAAACTGATTCTGCAAAAACATTCCCATCCAACAAACCAGATAGAAAAATTGATTATATAATGTTTAATCCAAAAGACAAATGGAAAATTATTCATAGAGAAGTAATCTGTGATTCAATTGCATCTGATCATTGTGGATATTTTACTGAATTAGAATTGATAAAGTAATTAACTAAAATCCAAATTTAATTGATAAATAAGCCCAGCTATGGTGAACAGCAGTAGTAAATTCGGGAGTGTTAAAATTCTGTGAGTATTCCATTTTGAATTGTTTGTAAACGGCAGTAATGCCAAGGCTAGCGTGTCCAACAAATCTATTAATATTATTAAATGTATAAATGCTTTCTGAAAATAATCCACCCTGTAAAGTTGCATTGTATCCACTTAAACTTCCACTCGCTGAAATAGTTAAAAATAATTGCCATTTTTGAGATGAAATAAATTCAAAATCTTTAGGAAGCGAATTAAAGAATCCAATTCGTGTTTTAAATCCCACTCCCAAATTTGTATATGGAAGCCCAAGCACTACTGAAGATACACCGGAAAAATCAAACCCGCTAATGGTATAAACAATTTTTTCAATGGAAGCAGAATAATTTATCATCAGACTATTGCTTATCTGGTTTTCCCATCCAATTACTGGTGCTGTGGTTGGTATGTTATTGTGAATTCCGTTTTGTGTTTCTTTGCCCAACGCTGCTGGCCCGAGAACTCCAACTTGCAATTCGGAATAAGTTCTAATTTGGTTTTTTTGACTAAAGCCAACTTTCTTAAATCCTAAAAGAAGGTAAGCTGCAAAAGGTCTATCGCCGTTTAGTTGTTTGTGAATATCACATCTTGCTATGGGTGTAAATATATTTTGAGTTAATGTAAAACCAAACAATTCTAAATCGCTCGTTTCAATGGGTAACAAAATTGCATTAATCGGATTTTTGTTTGCTACATTAGTGAAAACTTCAAAAGCAAAACCATTTGTAAAATAGTAATCAGTATTGTATACAAAATCATTAGACCATTTGAATTCAAATGTTGAAAGAGAATCTGCCGTTCTACTTTGTGAATAAAACGTCTGCACAAAAAGGACAAGAATGAAGAGAGATGTTTTCTTTAAATAATATTTCATTTATTTAATTCTTTCGTTTATAGTTTGTTCAAACCTTCAAGGCAATGGTATCAAATGAAACAAGAACACACCCCTGATGCTAAAGCATCTTCCCCTCTCAAGAGGGGATATTCTTGACCGTTAAGTTGACGCTATTTCTTTCGAGGTCAGTATTGTAAAAAATATTTTTTGATAAATTTAGAAGCTTTTATCTGAAATAGTTAACTATACAATTGTTGTTTCAATATTACCAATGTTTTCAATTCCGCCAGATAGCTTATCACCTTTAGCAACACGGCTTACGCCAGCTGGAGTTCCAGTAAAAATCAAGTCCCCTTTTTCAAGTGTCATTCTAGATGAAATGTTTTTAATTGTTTCAACTGGATTGAACAACATAAGTCCAACGATTGCATCTTGTTTGGTTTCTCCATTTACTGAAAGATAAATTCTCTCGTTACCAGTTAGTTCGTATTCATCCTTTGAAACAAATTCTGAAAGCACTCCAGAAGTGTCAAATATTTTTGCAAACGTCCAAGGTTCACCTTTCTCTTTACTCTTAAATTGTAAATCACGTAAAGTCATATCAAGCCCAACAGCATATCCAGCAATTGCATTTTCTGCTTCTTCATCGTTTGCGTTTTTAACTGTACTGCCAATCAATAAAACTAATTCAACTTCGTGATGTAAATTTTCAGAGTAATCTGGATGAACTACGCTCTCGCCACTGTTAATCATGCATGTAGCTGTTTTCATAAATACTATTGGAAATTTATCTGGAATATCATTTCCCATTTCCTTTGCATGGTCAGCATAATTTCTTCCAACACAAACCACTTTCCCAATTTGAATTTCTTCGTTGCTGTTTTTAATATTTATTGTTTTCATATGTTTACCTGTTCCTCTCTTTTCGCTGAATATTTTTTGTTTAACCAAACCTTCAAGGTTTCGTGACTTTATCACGTTAATGTTGTTTATTCAGTTTACTAATTTTATGAATCTATTTAATTCTAAACCTTGAAGGTTTCTTACAATCAGCTCCTTCCCATTGACGACATGGGCTGGTGTGTATCCCAGAGAACCATGAATGTTTTATGACTCTTTAATTATCTTCATCAAAACCTGGTCTAATAAAAGTCCTTGCATTAGGAAATTCATCTTCTACCAAATGTTGAAGTGTTACTAGTAGCTTAATTATGCTAAAAATATTTTCGTTTTTGTCATCAGTTTGCATAAATATGTAACCCCAAGCACTAATTGAGCGTTCAATAGCAATTAGTGCTATTTTGGCAGAGCCATCAGAATCTAATGGAAATTCATCTTCCAACAAATCCTCCTCTTTTCCCTGTAACGCCCTCATAATTTTAGGATAAATAAAAATATGATACCAGTGAATTACATCTATTGAATCACTTAATTTTGTAATATTCTTTTCTTCAATACTTGAAGTTGCTAATAGCTTCTTTTCATTTTGCTCAAACCAATCGGAAACAATATTGATATATTCTTTTGCTAACTGAGCGGCGTCTTGGCTTTCGGCAATTAAAAGTTTTAGTTCAAAATCATCTCCTGTATAATCCTCATCTTCCTCAAAAAGATAGTTTTCATCTTCAAGTTCACTTTCTTCAAATAGCTCTAGAGTGCTTCCGAGATTTTTATCAAAAAATTTCCAAAACACTTGGTTAAGCTCAGTCTTATCATCAAGATGCTTATCCATCATCTCACCAAACTTAAAGGTTAAACATCGTGATGTAAAAATGCACCGCTCGCACCATCTATCGCAGTAGTTATATATTCCGGGTATGTCGTTGTTGTTCATATTATTTTATCTATTATCTATATTTATTAATATGCTAAATTTCTAATTAACTCTTTGCTATTCCAAGGTGCTTTTTCGCCACCAAGATATTTATTAAACCACTCTAAATGAGAGTTATAATAGAGGGGCATTGAGCGTAAACCGCTTGGCCAATGTCCATCATTTTTAAATACAATCAAGCGTGAATCAATTCCTTTGTTTTGCAGTACCGTAAAGTAGCGTAAAGACTGAGTATAAGGAATTCGATAGTCTTTTTCTCCAGTAATAATAAGGGTTGGAGTTTTGAAATTATCTTCGTATTTGCTTGGGGACATGGTTTCGTAATCATCTCGCTTTAAATCCCAGTTGGCAAACCAAAGTTCTTCTGTTTCATCTTTGAATTCTTTTAAATCGTAAATTCCCATCATTGAAGCAAGACATTTGAATCTATCGGTTTTTGCTTGAAGCAAATTCATAAAGTATCCGCCATAACTCCAGCCCATAGCTCCCATTTTGGTTTCATCAACATAGTCAAGGTCTGCAAGATAGTCTGTAACTTTCATTACATCTTCATAAACTTTCCCATCCCAATCATCTGAAATTGCCGCTGTGTATTTCTGTCCATAACCAATTGATCCGTGTGGATTTGGAAATGCAAGAACATATCCAGCCCCAGGATATACTTGCCAATCACCACGGAATGAATCCATCCACTGATATTGTGGTCCACCATGAACATTTATAAGGAGTGGATATTTTTTATTAGAATCAAAATCATGTGGCTTCACAATAAATACATGAACTGGTTTTCCGTTTGCTCCTTTTACCCAAACTTGCTCTGCAGGACGAACATCTACTGAATCTGTAAACGCTTTGTTGATTCTGGTTAAATCTATGTTTCTTACACTAGCTAATTTATAGTAAGCTAATTCAACGGGCTTATGAACAAATGAATGCGAATAAATAACAAAATCATTTTGAGGTGACAAAGTGAAACTAGAGATTACTCTTTTTGCAATAATTTTTTCAATTTCTTTGGTCTCAATGTTTATTTTGAATAGAGGCATGTAACCCTTTTCAAATCCAGTAAAATAGATTGACTTTGAGTCTGAACTCCATTCAAAACTGCTCACCCAATTATCAAAAGCATTAGTAATGATTTTATTAGTTTTATTTTTTACATCATATATTGCTAGCCGAATTCTATCTGATTCGTATGTTGGAATTACTTGAGTCAAGTAGGCAATGTAATTTCCATCTGGTGAATATACTGGATTGAAATCAGAAGCATTATTTTCAAAAGTAATATTTTCTAAATTTTCTCCGTTCGAGCTAACAGTAAAAACATCTGTGTTTGTTGATGCTGCTATGTTTTTTACTCGCTTTGAATCGAAGGCAACAGTTTTTGAATCTGGCGAATAATTATAATGGTCACTTCCACCTGCTGAGAATGCTGGCGAATTAAAAAAGCCTGGAGTTAAATCTTTATACTCTTCTGTTTCAAAATTGTAATTCAAAGTGTGAGTGTATTTCCCATCGTTGTATTCTGTCCAATGCCGAACAAAAAGTGAATCCGCTAAATGAGCTTGAACTGGTCCATCGTTCATTGCATCATCTATCTTCTTATTACACTCAACATCAATTCCACATTCTGGGAATACTGATGCTTGGAATATAATTGATTTTCCATCCACGGATAATTTTGGGGATGAGATTCCAAGTTCAAAGTCAGTTATCTGTTTTGATTCTCCTCCACCAATTGGTAAACAAAAAAGTTGTGCCGAGCCTGTTCGAGTTGAAGTAAAAAGAATTCCACTATCGTCATTTTTCCAAATTGGATTAAAATCTGTAGCCTCATTATTAGTTAATTGTTTTTGATTTGTTCCATCTGCATTCATTAAATAGATTTCTGTGTTTGAGCTTGCCTCTTTAAGATTTGAAGTAGTAACAGTAAAAGCTACCAATTCCTCGTTGTTTGAAATTGCTGGAGAACCAACATATTTTACTTTGTATAAATCCTCAATTTCAAAAGCTTTTTTCTGTGCTTGAATTGAAAATGAAAAAGCTAAGATGATTAATAAAACTTTATTTATCCTAAATTTCATAAATGCTCCATAATTTAAAATGTAATAATACAATATCGGTTTTTTTGATGTGAATTTAAATGAGTGATATTAGAAATGACAAAAAAAGACGCTTCAAATTATTTTGAAACGTCTCTTTAACTGATATTTGATATTCTTTTTACTACTTATTTAAGTAGTAAAAGTTTTTTGCTTGAAATAAATTCACCACTTACTAAACGGTATATATAAATTCCGCTTGTAAGTTGTTCGGCATTAAACTCCACTTCATATTTACCTGGTGTTTGTTTTTCGTTTACAAGTGTTGCTACTTCTTGCCCAAGTGTGTTGTATATTTTAAGTGTTACTAACCCACCCCTTACCCCTCCAAAGAGGGGAATTTGAATCGATGGAATTGAATATTGTATTGTTGTTGTTGGGTTAAACGGATTTGGATAGTTTTGGCTTAACTCAAATTTCGTTGGAACATCAAGTTCCACTTCAATTATTTTTGAATATTCAAAACCACCATCTGTATCCATTTGTTTAAGTCTATATTGAGTGATTCCTTGTAATGGATTCTCATCAATAAAGGAATAATCCCTTGGTGAATTACTATTTCCATGTCCTTCAACAAAGCCAATATTTTCCCAGCTTTGGTTTTTGTCTTGATTCTCGATACTTGATACTTGATTCTGCCTTTGAATCTCAAAGCCATAATTATTAACCTCAGTTGCAGTTTGCCAAGCTAGTAAAATAGAATTATTTATTGATTTGGCAGTAAATGATGTTAGTTCTACAGGTAGTGCATCACCACCTACTGAATCAGGCACCCATTGTGAAAATGCACCTACCGCTGTGCAAACAATCGTATTTCCAACTACTGACTGATTAGGATATTCCTCCCAATCTGAATCTTCTGTTGCTCGTCTAAGCATTCTAATATCACTCAGATTACTAATTCCTTTATATGAACTTAGATCATGTAACAGTGGTAGAAATGATCCTAAAGTTGTTCCAAGAGCCATCTGAGCCAATTGTGTTAATGCCTGCAGGAGTACTTCCACCAGGAGTCTCTGTTCTAAATTCTGCATACAAATCATTCTTATCATTTCCAGAACCACCATTTGTAGCTGCTGTAAAATTGAAAGCTAGATTAATTTCTGACATATCCACAGCCTTTGCCATAATACTATTTTGACTTCCTTTAATAGGAGATGATGAAACCGTTATATTTCTCGAAAGTATATCTCTAGAAAAACTTGATGGACAGGCGTTTACTGTTGAATTTAATTTCAATCCCATATATTGGGATAAAGTGTGAATAATGATATAAATCATACTAAGAGAATTAATAGTATCTCAATTGTTTAGTCAAAAAAACTACTTTAAATAATTCAAAAGATAAATTTGAAATGTTATAAAAAAGACGGTCAAAAAAATTTTGGACCGTCTTTTATCCTGTATGTTTTGTAACAACTCTATTTGAATGGATTCAAAAAACAATTCTTATGATTCATAAGCTTTTGCATAACTTTCTGTTTTTGGCTAACCTAGGTTAGTCTTTAATACATCTAACACTATAACCGCGTTTTACTAAACCGTCATATGATATACTTATTGTATTATTAGCATAATAAAGGTTCATGATATCTGCATATATGTTTGTTGAACTTTCATATGAACTCCAAAAATTTGTAACACCAGTATAACCGACAAAAGAACCGTCAACATCTCTTTTACAGTAGCCCGTATGCAGTCCTGAAAAACCACTTGTATTTGTTCCTATTCCACTTCCAGTACCCTCTGTAATTGCTTTAAGAGAATTGCTATTACTAGCTACTGCATCTTTGAGAACATAAAACTCAGCTGGGGTTGGTATATGCCAGCCCGATGGGCAAATACCTTGTGTTGTACCAATTGTTCCATTATCAGAAACAGCATATTGCATAGCTTCATCCCATTGATATAATCCACCACGGTCATCATTGTTGCAGTTATCGGAATTGTTATCATAGCAGTATTTTTCAATTGTACCATTGTTAGTTTGATGTCCATCACTACCATCGCCACCATTTATGCTATTTGTCATGTTCCCAACATTCAAATTCTCCTTTAACCAGCATTGATTTCCTATTTTGATAGTATTGTAAATTTTATCAGCGTATGATACAGTCGTTGTTCCAGAACAAGCATCACCTCCTTCAATTTCATCATTTGCAATAATTTTAATTATAAAATTGCTCCCACTTGGAGACCCATTTTCGTTATCATGAGTCCAGATTATTGTTTTACCAATTCCGGTCGCTACACTTGTTCCAATATCACCACTCACTTCAGTACAATGATAATTCCACGAGTCTCCACTATCATCTGAGACATACATTTTAATTGTTACATCACTCTGTTGAGCATCTGTTACATCGTAAGTAATTGTAATAACTCCGCTATTATAGGAATGACTTACATTACTTACTACAGGGTTTGTTTGAGCAAAGAACTGCACTGTAGCGAAAGCAAAAAAAGTTATATAAAGTATTATGTTTTTAATTATCATCTTAGACTCCTTTCTTTGTTAAATACTATTTGAGAAGTAGCATTTTTTTAGTTGATAAAAAACCGTTTGCACTAATTCTATAAAAATAGACACCATTACTTAGTTCATTTGCTGTAAAGCTAACCTTATAAATTCCAGCTTCCTGATTACGGCTTACTAGCGTTGTAATTAAATTTCCTAGTAAATCGTAAACTTTTACTGAAACAAAAGAGTTAGTTGAAATGGCATATGAAATAACAGTTGCAGGGTTAAACGGATTAGGAAAGTTTTGTTTTAAAACATATTCGGTTGGAATTGTACCAAATTCTACTTCAATTATTTTACTGTATTTAAAGCTACCATCAGTATCAATCTGTTTTAATCGATATTGATATTTCGACAAGCTCGATGACAAAACCGATTGATCCGTATAGGAGTATTCTTTTGGAGAGTTGCTATTTCCATGCCCTTCCACAAATCCAAATGTTTCCCAGCTTTGGCTTCGCTCAGCTTCCGAATGTAGGTATTAACCCAGCGGCAATAAACCGCTATAATTAACATATAATTTTCGTATATTTGTAGATGAAAAAATTAGATTTTAGAAAGCTATCAAGTGTAGAACGGTTCAGCTATCGCCAACGA
>JAQICK010000437.1 GCA_027858595.1 Melioribacteraceae bacterium | reverse complement strand
AATTCATTAGTTTTTAAATATCATATTATAGAGAGCAATCGTTGAGATTTAAAAGATGAAATTAGACAAGCCAAAAGTATTCCAAAATAAAGTAATAGAATTAGACTTTCCTATGTTGGTTTATTCCATAAAATCATTTGAAGCTTTTGAGAATCTTAACTAATGACTTATGACCCATCCAACATATATAATCAAAATGATTTAAATACACTAATTGAAGCAAAGTTAATTAACAAAGACATTGTGATAAGAGGTGAACATTTAAAAACACTTAGCGGCTTTATGAAAATCAATGGATTTCTTGGATTAAGTGATTCAAGTTTAGAAAGCTTAGGGGATTTACAGGAAATAACTGGAGGTTTTTGGATAAGTTCAGACACAGTATTTCCCTCCTTAACTTCATTAGGAAATTTGGAAAGAGTAGATGGTGATGTGAGTTTGCGGTATTCTAATGTTACTGACTTGGGTAGACTGAAAGAAGTCGGTGGCCAATTGAGTTTAAGAGATACTCCTATTAATAATTTAGGCTTCCTGAAATTCGTAGGTGGGGATTTGTTTTTACCTAAAAGACTTCAAAACAAATTAGATATTACTAATATTATAGTAAAAGGAAAACTTCGTTATTGGAATGATAATAATAGCAAAAAGACCATTAAACCTAAAAACGAATTAGGGCTTACATTATACAAGAATGGCGTTCCAAGTTGGGAGCATAAATATATTTATTCTATTCAAGATTTGAACGATGCAAATCATGAACAAAAGATGTTTTATAAAAACTATAAACAACAGTTTAATAATGAGATATTTCTTGATTTAGAGGGGAATGATAATTACTCCTTTGTCCTTTATTTTGATTTGCTTAAAGAGTATTCTAGCCCAAAAGATATTAAGACACTGCAAAAATATTTTAATCTTTTAGAAAACCATTATCCAAAAACTAAGAATCATACTCGACAAACAACAATTGAGCAAATAGAGAATAGTAATGACTATGAAAGTGCTTGGAGGTTAAAACAGAAAGAACAATATATTGGAATTGAAACTATCCTAAAATATGAGGAAAAACTTCATCGCTCGCTTCTTGATGGAAAGCTCATAGCCAAGCTTGGGGGTATAAGTCATTTAACAGACTTTGGACAAAATAATATTGAAGAGATTAAAACATTTGCCGACAAACAACTTAGGGTTTATGAGAAAAATAATGGGGCAAAATTTTTTGAATTATTTTTAAATCACGGTAAGCCACTAATAACAAATGAATTAAAAAAGAAAGGATTTTGGAATTTATTCAATAGTAAAAAAGCACAATCACAAGAAACCTATCTCTATTATACGAAATTTTTTACTTCTGAAGCTGAATACAATTACTACAAAGCAATTGATGAGAAACAAACTCAAACAAATTATACATCAGGATTTGCACATGTTGTTGAAAAAGCAATTCTTAACCAATTTAGAATTATTTTAAAACAATCTGAGGATTTGTATCGTGAATCTATTGGAATGCCAAAAACTGGTGAAGGATGGATAAGTGAAACAGAACTATTCTATAAAATTTCAAATAGTTTCCCCAAGTATGAAGTAATACATCACAGTTCACCCAAATGGCTTGGCAGACAACATTTGGATATCTTTATTCCTGAATTCAATATTGGTATAGAATATCAAGGGGCACAACACTATGAAGCCATTGAATTCTTTGGTGGCCAAGAAGGATTTGAAAAAACAAAGGAAAGGGATGAAATTAAGCGTAATAAATGTGCTGTGAATAATTGTAAATTGATATACGTTGATGAAGGATATAATTTTGAGGATGTAAAAATAAAAATCAGTGCGATTATACAACAAAATATCACATAGTATTAAAGTGTTGTAGAGTAAGCGTTTTTGAAGGTGTAAAAACTGCGGACGCTTTATGCATCAGGTGTTAGGCATCAGTCAATAGAAAAATGATAGTCAACAACTTAGAATAATTAATAAAGGGTGGAATTATGTGGAAATGCAAAAAATGCAATGAGGAAATTGAGGATAGTTTTGATTCTTGTTGGAAATGTGGAACAGAGCATAGTGGAGTTTCATCCAATAATCCACAAGAATTGAAAGGAAAAAAGGATAAAACCACAAAGGACATTCAAGCACCAGAAAAATATATTTCAACCTATGGTACTACTCGGACAATAACAAAACTTTTATCCTTTTTGGGATGGCTAAATATAGTTTTAGGCTTGTTGATTTCTTTAATTGTTGCCATAAAAAGCCCGTTATTTAATTGGTCAACACTACTCCCTGCCGTAGGTGGTCTAATTATTGGTCTGCATTTAGTTATTTCTGGGCAAATTATAAGAGCAACTGTTGATAGTGCAGACAATACTGGTCAAATTCTCACATTACTAAAAAATAGAACTATCAAATAAGACGTATGCATAAAGCAAGCTCGTTCAAACAGCGGACGCTTTGGCAAGACGTCGTTAGTTGCTTTGCGAAATTTTATAATTGTAATGTTTCACAAGGTTGTAGATGTTAGATGGGGAATTTATTCATATATGCCACAGTGGGAAGAGGCTACACGACTTTTTGATAACAATCAAAAATAAAGGAGTAACAAAATGAAAAAAACCGCAATAATATTAATTAGTATTTTAATGTTGGCTGCATGTACATCAGATGTAGATTACTATGAACTTGGCAAATATGGCAAAGAGGTTAAGAAGCACGACAGACAATCTCTTGAAAATATAATAAATGATGTTGAAAGTCTTGCGGGTTTTAGTTTGACTCGCCCAGAGGGTATCAAAAAAAAGCGATTAGAGATAATGATAGAACTTTCAGTAGCAAGTTTTTGGATTTTTAACGATAAAGGGAATAAATACCAAAAAGGTACTTTTGATTCACCCGAAAAAATAAAAGAAAATATAAAAAAACAGAAAGAAAATATAAAAAGGTTAAAGGCTGAAACCGCTAAAACGAATGCTATATTAGAATCTGTTAAATAATTTTAAAAATCGCAAAGGATAATAAAAATGTATAAAGCAACTATAAATAAATATGGTGACGCCAAACCCAAACGAATAATTATTAGGGCAAAATTAATTGACGATTAAAGTCTTTTAAAATAAAAAAGACAGAGTTTATCAAGGTGATATCTTTAGCAATATTGATTTTATTGAGTGTTCTCCCTTTTCATTTGCTCACCCACATCTAAAAACTAACAAATTCCACAATTCCATCAAATTAATTGATAACTAAATTGATAACTATTTTTCAAAACACAAGATAAAAACAGTTGCAAATCTAATAACACAAAACAGACTATACATCTAGAAAGCCCATTTCCCAAAATCAAAACCTTAGTTTCCAATATCAATTAACTCTAAAACACATATTTTTGCAAAAATGTTATAGTTCTCTTTTGTATATTTTGACTCTTTTAAAACAAGATTATTTGCCCTGGTAGCTCAGTAGGATAGAGCAACGGTTTCCTAAACCGTAGGTCGGAGGTTCGAATCCTCTCCAGGGTACAATGCATGTTGTTCTATAAGGACTTAGGGATTTGTCTTGCGGTATTCTTGCGGTAATGGCCTTTGAAAACAGTAAATATTTTATATTAGCTGTTTTTTTACGATAAAAAAAATAATTTTGCACTCATCAAAAAAACATGTTTTTTTAATTCAAATCAAAGAATATTATCTGACTCATAATCAGAGGGTCCGCGGTTCGAGTCCGTGTGGGCCCACTAAAAGTCAGCAAAACGCAACATTTTTGCTGACTTTTTCTTTTCAGTTCGGTTTCAACCTTAATTCATTGGGAACACTTTTAATAATCATATTTATTATGTGAGGTGTTATGAATTTAGCTAAACGAAAAAATGGAATTTATTACATTCAATATTTTGATTCTAAAGAGAATAGAATACGCAGAGTCTCAACTTCAAAGCGGAATACATTGTTTTTTTTCCGAATTTAATAGTCGCTTAACCAATTTATCCAATTGTGTTATTCTTAACTTGAAGATTTTAATAGTTAATTTAATAATTTCCTCGTGTTGTACTGTTCATTTCCTTATCCGAACTAAAATACCAAATTTCATTTTATTACTCCATGCCTAGAACACTTTTTTGTAAATTGAAATCCTATGCCACTATTTAAAGGACATCACCCAACCAATCTTAATTTACTTAGTTTGGGAATTTATCTTTGCAGCAAGAAATATGCTTTTATTGATACTAAGTCAAAATATTTGCCAAAATACTATACGGATAGAGTTTTGCAAAACCTAGTTCAGCGTGACTGCCTCAGCAATATTAAAAGTAAACCGATGTGAGTAAATTTTACTCAAATTCCTTTTAGGAATATGGCAAAATTCTACTCAGATGGAATTTTGGATAACGATAGCTTTAATAAGGAAAATATTTTTCTTTAGAATAAACTAAAAGCAACTGTAAGTCCTGACATAACAATTGCAACCATGCTCATCAATTTAATTAGAATATTCAAACTTGGGCCAGAAGTATCTTTGAACGGATCGCCAACCGTATCTCCAATTATTGCAGCTTTGTGAGCTCTTGAGCCCTTTCCACCAAGATGACCTTCCTCAATATATTTTTTTGCATTATCCCAAGAACCCCCAGAATTTGCCATAAATACAGCGAGTACAAAACCAGAAACTAGTGCCCCTACCATTAATCCAATTACAGCGGGAACTCCCATTATTAATCCAACAAAAATAGGAACTAATATGGCAAGTGATGCTGGGAGTAGCATTTCTCTCTGTGCACCTTTTGTAGATATTTCAACACATCTTGCATAATCTGGTACAGCTTCTCCTTCTAAAATACCGGGAATTTCTCTAAACTGCCTTCTAACTTCTTCTACCATTTTTGAAGCCGCGCGTCCAACAGCATTCATTGTTAGACCACAAAACAGAAATGACATCATTGAGCCAACAAGCATTCCAACTAAAACCTTAGGATTCATCAGATTGACTTGATAGTAATTCATAAAATCAGTTAATGTTGCAGTTGCAGTATCAACTGTGCTTCCGTTGCTAAATTCTAAAACTGTTTGTCCAATTCGCAATAAACCAATTTTTAATTCTTCAATATAAGATGCCAATAGGGCAAGCGCGGTAAGAGCTGCAGATCCAATAGCAAACCCTTTACCAGTAGCTGCAGTTGTGTTACCAAGGGAATCGAGAGCGTCAGTTCGCTTTCTTACTTCTTCACCAAGTCCACTCATTTCAGCATTACCCCCAGCATTATCTGCAATTGGCCCATAGGCATCCGTTGCAAGTGTAATTCCAAGTGTTGAAAGCATTCCAACGGCTGCAATACCAATTCCATATAAACCGAGCCCCATGTTAGCAAAATCGAATCCAGATGCAAATAAAAACGACAAAACAATTCCGAATACAACTGCAAGTACTGGAATAGTTGTTGAAATCATTCCTGTACCAAGTCCAGATATTATTACAGTAGCAGCACCATATTCTGTGCTTTTAGCAATTTTTTGTGTGGGTTTATATGTTGCAGAAGTATAGTATTCTGTAGCTTTACCAATTACAGTTCCAGTAACTAAACCAACGATAATAGCACCCCAAACACCCAAAATATTTTCGATATCAACCAAATATAATACTCCTAAAGAAAATATTACTACAAGAACTGAACTAATATTAATACCACGACTTAATGATTCAAGCAATTCCCTTTGAGTTGCTCCTTCCTTAGTTTTAACCAAATATATTCCAAGTATTGAAAGAATAATTCCCACAGCAGCAATTAACATTGGAGCGATAACCGCTTTAAGTTGCATATCAGAATTACCCATAAATGCAGCTGCACCAAGTGCAGATGTAGCTAATATAGAACCGCAGTATGACTCATACAAATCAGCACCCATACCAGCAACATCACCAACATTATCACCAACATTATCTGCAATTGTAGCTGGGTTGCGTGGATCATCTTCAGGAATTCCAGCTTCTACTTTACCGACTAAGTCACCACCAACATCTGCAGCTTTCGTAAATATTCCTCCACCAACTCTGGCAAACAATGCTTGAGCAGAAGCACCCATACCGAATGTTAGCATTGTTGTAGTTATAATTACTAAGTTATGTCCATCACCAATTCCAACTGGGTAGAAATAATTAAGAGCTATAAACCAAATTGAAATATCAAGTAATCCAAGCCCAACAACAACAAGCCCCATTACAGCCCCACTTCTAAATGCAATTTTTAATGCTCCATTAAGTGAGTTTCGTGCCGCATTTGCTGTACGAGCTGATGCATATGTTGCTGTTTTCATTCCAAAGAAACCAGCTAAACCGGAAAAGAATCCTCCAGTCAAAAATGCAAATGGTACCCAAGGATTTTGTAAATTAAATCCATAAGCCATAATTGAAAATAGAATTGTTATTATTACGAAAAATATTCCAACTATTTTATATTGTTGTTTTAAATATGCCATAGCACCTTTTCTTACATGCTCGGCAATTGTAACCATTTTATCTGTCCCTTCACTATTTTTCATCATCTGTTTAAAGAACAGTCCTGCAAAAGCTAATGCAATAATTGAGGCAATAGGCACTGTCCAGAATATACCGGTAATCATAATTTTCCTTAAATTTTAATTAATAGTTAAATCCTTGAGTTAATGCTGATTTCCACCAAGCATAATATTCTCCTTCTAACTTTTCCCTTGAAGGCATTGGATAATAAAACATTTTCTCATTATCCCCAATAAAGAAGCCATTTTTGCAAGTTCTGTAAAGAATATCATTTTGTGTATTTCTAACAACTGTCTTGTTTGGCTTTTCAGGTTTTTTATGCAAATTAATTAAGCATCCACGCATGTGATCAACATTTTGGTAAGGAATATTATCGAGAATAGCATTTTCTGGATCATTTGCTAACCCATTTAGGATCAATTCTACAAAAACTAATTTAGGAACTGAAACTGGTTTTGTTGTATCGGTTAGATATTTACAGAAATCTGGGGGATTTAATGAACTTGCAATTAACGGTCTTACTGGTCCAAGTTGCTGATAAAGGTGAAGTGCATCATTGTCGATAACAGTATATTCTTCCGCCTTTAGTTCAAGAACTCGTCCATCATCTGTAACTAAATAAAGATTTTCAATTGCTTCCATTGGTACATGCTCTAAAACTCTATAGATTGATATATATTTAGAGCGCTTTGGCGATCCATCCTCATCAGGAACACACCTACTTTCAATGTCATCCAATTTTAGATAGTCTGATTTGAAATCTCGTTTCAACTTAAAAAACATTGCTTGCCCACGAGTTCTTTTCTTTGTTCCAACCGCAAAATATTTACCAAACTCTTGTGGTGAGAGCATAGATGCAATAAGTGCTTCGGGCATAATTGATAGATAAAGATTAATTTCCATCACTAACTCCAAATAATTATAGTTTTTTATTTATAACTTCTAACGTTTAATCCCTTTTTCATTTGAGCAAAAAAGTTGTGCTTAAAAACATATTTGAAATAATCACTACAAACATTTTTCAAATCTCGATATTATTCTATTTTAGGCAACAAAATAACCAAAATGTTTTCCGGCAGTAGATTGAAATTATTCAATATTTGTTTATCAGATGTGTTAATAGTATTTGTTATGAACAACTGAATAATTATAAAAAAGTTTCCCTTGCATCTATATTTTAATGACTATTTTTAGCAATTCTATTGACATTTATATCACACATTCACCTATTCAATTTTTCATCTGTCTTGTCTATTCTAGCTCAACTTGGCATATCAATTTATGAGATTCGTTGCTGCTTAGTTAATTCTGAATAATATTGCTTTATTTTTAGATACTTTCGCACATATTGGATTTGTAACTTTTAACAACAGCCTCGAGCACTTTCATATTTAAGACTGCATCTTCCAATAGAGTCGGTACTTTGCTATCATCTATAATGGATTTTGAAAAAGCATCACCTTGCAAAGTATATTGGTCACATGAATCAAAAACAATCTCTTCAGTTTTCCCCTCTGATTCAACAAAAATACGAGTTGGTTTATCAGATGGAGTATTAACAGGAATTTCAACTTCAATTCTACCCTTAGTACCAAAAATATTTGTACGTTGAAATGGTGAAAGTTGAGTTGAACATGTGAATGTAGCAGTACCACTTTTAAATTTCATCATTCCAGATGTAAGTATATCAACTTTCATTATTTGATTGTACTCAATCATTCCACTCACATTTATTGGTTCATTACCAAAAAGGAAGCGAGGAAAAGAAATTAAATAACTACCTATATCCATCAGACCACCACCACCAATGTCTGCCTTGTTTCTAATATTATTAGGATCAAGGTTTGAGTATGAGAAGAATGAATTGACAGTCTTGAGCTCCCCAATTTTTCCTGAATCAACCAATTCTTTAACTTTTATCCATTGCGGGTGAAAACGATACATCAATGCTTCCATAACTTTTAATTGTGGAAATTTTTTCGTGGTTGACAAAAGATATTCGGCTTCTTTCACAGTTAAACTTATTGGTTTTTCGCATAAAACATGTTTACCAGCTTCGAGTGCCTTAATAGTCCACGGAACATGAAGATGATTTGGTAATGGGTTGTATACTGCATCAATTTCAGGGTCGGCTAATAGCTCTTCGTAAGATCCATATGCTTTTGGAATATTAAATTCTTCTGCCGAACTTTTTGCCCTTTCATAATTCTGAGATGAAATTGCTGTAATCTCACAATATAGTCCTGCTTGCATTGCAGGTATCACTTTCAATCTACCAATTTTAGCAGTACTTAAAATCCCCCATCTTACTTTTTTCATAAAACTATTATCCTCCATTCTTCCGCTCCTATCCGTTTCTTCTGTTAAATCTGTGTGCTATTTGCTCTTTCTCTTTCCTCTTCCCCAAAATGTAGAATAATTCAGTCTAGCTTTGTTCCCCGTAGTTATTGATATATCCATTTTTAGATAAAAATAGAAAGCCAATTTCTCTTAATTCTTTAATCTCATTCAATGTATGTGCATCGCTGTTTACATATATTTGATTGCAATTATCAAGCATTATTTTTAGATTTTTTAAATTGGTTCTATTGTTAGCAAAATTTGCACAATTAAATTCCATTGGAATTTTATATTTGTTGCACACTTTAGTGAGCTCTAGAATATCGATGTATTCCTCAAAATATTTTGAACAAGGATGTCCAATAAAAGTTATCTTATCGTGATAGCGTTTTATTGCATTGAAATATCCTAAATTTATTTTATTTGGATCTCCAGAATATATCGGGTCAGGATGTGAGGAAAGTATAATAGTCTCAGAAATTATTCCCTGAATATCCATACATACATCCCCACTTTCATTTAAAAGATCAGCTTCAATTCCAAACTTAACTTCAACATTATTATGAATATTCTTCCAACGATCTAGCATGCTATAGTAAT
>JAQICK010000062.1 GCA_027858595.1 Melioribacteraceae bacterium | reverse complement strand
ATGAAAATTAAAATAATAAAAATATTACTAATAACACTAATCTTTACTGCAAACAGTAACGCTCAGTTATTTCCAACTTTGGGTGGTCAAAGAGCTGGAATATCTACACTACAATTTCTTAAAGTAGGTGTTGGTGGTAGAGCAACTGCAATGGCTGATGCTTTTATAGCTGTAGCAGACGATGCATCTGCACTTTATTGGAATCCTGCTGGATTAGTATTTGCAAAACAGAATGAAGTTATGTTTTCACATAATTCTTGGGTTGCTGATATTAGTCAAGAATTTGTAGGAGCATTCTACAAAGTTTCTGAGAGCGATGTAATTGGTTTATCATTAACTTCATTACATATGGATAATATGGAAGTTACCGATGAGTTTAATCCGAGTGGTAACGGACGATTTTTTGGTTTTGGTGATGTTGCTTTCACTCTTACATATTCACGTAAAATGACAGAGCAATTCAGTATTGGAGCTTCTATTAGATATGTTGAAGAGACTCTAGACATGCTAAAAATGCGTGGAGTTATGATTGACATTGGTACAATGTATTGGACAGGATTAGGAACAACTCGTTTTGCAGTTGCTATCACAAATTTTGGAAATGAGATTGCTCCAGATGGTGAAGTAACACTTTGGGGTGGAAGAACTAACTCAGATTGGCAAGCATTTTCTCCTCCTACAATGTTTAGAATTGGATTTGCATTTGAACCTTGGCAAACAGCACAAAATAGAATTACAACTTCTATTCAGTTAAATCATCCAAATGATAATAGTGAAAATGTTTCAATTGGTGGTGAATACTCATACGCAAATATTGTAGCATTGCGTGCTGGTTATAAAATTAACGTTGATGAACAAGGTTTTACTGCAGGTGCTGGAGTTAATTTACCTCTTGGTATTGGTAAGGTTTCAGTAGATTATGGTTACTCAGCATTTTCTTTGCTTGGTTCTACTCATAGATTTTCAATTATTTTAGGTTTGTATTAAAAAAGGAAAAATTTGTAAAAACATAGTCATTGCGAATTCCGTTCTTTGGAATGAAGCAATCTGTAACAGATTACTTCGTCGTCAAAAAATCAGACTCCTTGTAATGACAGTAAAATTATAAGCAAATGAAAAAAACAATTAACATATTATTATTAATTTTAGCATTACTCTTTTTGACAAATTGTTTCGAAAAGTTAGTTAAACCCGATAACTCTCCAACTGATGGAAATCAAGTTATTAGTGATACTCTTTATATTCTGCAAACTCCAGTGTGGGAAGGATTTAACAGACCTCAAGATATAATTGTTGGTAAAGAAACCTTTATTTATGTTGCTGATACTGATAATGATAGAATTGTAATGTTAAACTTGGCCGGCCATGTTGTTGGCGAACGTCAAGTTAAGAAACCTGTTGCACTTGCTCAAGATTTTCAGTTAAATTTAATTGTGTGTGCTCAGTTTGACACCCTTATTGAAGGTTCTAATATTACTTATAATGCAGTATTCAAATTAGATATGGTTGCTTCTGGTCATGTAATTAATGATGCTCCAATGACAAGAATACTTCCTAATACTTCTTTCGATTTCCTACGTCCTGATAGAGAATTTACTGGTGTTGCTACTTTCTTTGATAATAGTTTTTATATTGCTCGTAGAGGACCAAGTAATGCTACTTTAATTGATCCAGATAATTCTATTCTAGTATTTCGCAAAAAGGAGTTGTCAGACGGTTCAAAAATTGATACTTTAATTGGGCGTGTTCCACTTCTTGAACCTCTTGGAACTGGATTGATGTCAGCAAATAATATTAGCTCACTCGCATCTTTTAGCGGTAATAAATTAGACATGATTCTTACCCTTATTGGTGAAAACAGTTTCAAAACACAAGTACTTGAATATGTTCAAACAGAAGATTTTACTGGATATCAAAATAAAATTCCTCCTTTTGCAACTGATTTAATGACAGTTGCAAAATTTGAACAACCTGAAGGAACTACATTAGATATATTTGAAAATATTTTTGTTGCCGATGCCGCAAAAGATTCAATATTTAAATTTAATTCTTTTGGTGACGAAATGGAATCATTTGGAGGCCCAGGTGTTCTAAATTCTCCTCATGCAGTCGCTTATTTTAATAAAATTCTTTACGTTGCCGATACAGATAACAATCGTATTCTACGATTTGTACTTTCAACAGATCAGGATTAAGAGTTGAATTGCCTCATATTTTTCAATTCCTATAGAAAAGAAAAGTGATTTAGAAAAACACTTTTCAAACAGCAGATAATTTCTATTAAATTAGTATAGATTAAGTAAGGGAAGAATAATTATATTAGATTATATTACAGTTAATATCCAATAAATTTTAAGGAATTAAAAATGAAAAAGTTTGTCATATTTTTATCTTTTACTCTATCTACATTTATCTTTGCTCAAGATGTTTCTATTTCCAGCATTCGTGGAAACGATGCAAATGGTGTCCCATTATTAATAGATCAAACATTTACAGTAAAAGGAGTTGTAACCTCAAGTAACCAATTTGGCAACAGTGGCCCCGCTTCAATTCAAGATAGTAGTGCAGGAATTAGTATTTATGGTACTGAATTTGCAAATGCAGTAAATATTGGTGATTCTGTAATTATTACTTCTAGCTTAACTCAGTATAATGGATTAACACAACTAAACGCAGCAGCACCAACAATTCTTTCATCTGGCAACTTTGTTGAACCCGAAGTTGTAACATTAAGTCAAATCATTAATCAAGATTGGGATGGAGTTGAACTTTACGAAAGTATGTTAGTAAGAATTAATGGAGTTACACTCACAGGAAGTGGTGCTTTTGGTAGTGGCGTAAACTATCCAATTTCTGATT
Source organism: Melioribacteraceae bacterium (assembly GCA_027858595.1). GTDB lineage: Bacteria > Bacteroidota > Ignavibacteria > Ignavibacteriales > Melioribacteraceae > 1-14-2-50-31-20. Next base: position 2,538 of record JAQICK010000062.1, on the reverse strand, counting down.
CAACTGGAACTTTAACTCTTAGAGTTGATAATGATGTAGTAACGCTTATTGGGTCTCCTATTCCATCAGGAGAGATTGATTTAATTGGCGTTATTGGACAGTTTACTTATTCCACACAAAAAGATGATGGTTATCAAATAATTCCAAGATTTATTGATGATATTGTTACTGAAGATGTTCCAATAATTTTTACACCAGTAATTGGTGCAAATGTTACTACAAGTTCCTTTACGGTTTACTTTAATACAGCACGTAATGGAAACAGTGAAGTGCAGTATGGAAAAACAGAAGCTTTAGAACTTGGCTCAATTATCCATGACACAGATACTACAGAGCATCAAATTGAATTAACTGAATTGGATGAGTTTACTAAATATTACTTTAAAGCTTTTTCAACCAATGAAGTTGGAACAAGTGAAAGCCAATTAAAAACAATTATTACTGCATCCTCAAATCCAGAAATTGGAACAATAAATGTTTATTTCAACACTGATGTTGATACTTCAGTTGCTATACCAGGAAATGCTGCAAATGGAAATGTGAGCTTTCCAGAAAAAGTTATTTCAAGAATTAATCAAACTCAATATTCATTAGATATTGCACTATATAGTTTTTATGGAATTCCAAATGTAGAGCAAGCAATTATAGCAGCAAAAAATCGTGGAGTAAAAGTTAGATTTGTTTATGAAAGTAGAGATATGCAATCGGGTGCTCAAGCATTACTTAATGCTGGAATTTTAATGAGCCAAAAACCAGATGAAACTGGAATTATGCACAACAAGTTTGCAATATGTGATGCTCGTGATAGTGATCCAGCAAATGATTGGGTGATTCTGGGATCATGGAATTGGACTTCGTTAGAGTTAAATTGGCTCAATAATCTTGTTGAAATTAATGATCCTTCTCTTGCAGATACTTATACTACTGAATTTGAGGAGATGTGGGGAAGTGATACTGAAACTCCGGAACCGACAAATGCTAGATTTGGAAATACAAAAAGTAATAACACAACGCATAGCTTTACAATTGGAGGCATTGAAGTTGAATCATATTTCAGTCCTTCAGATCAAACAGAATTACATATTGTAAATTCTATTAATACAGCTGATACTTCAGTTTACTTTGCATTTTTGTCATTTACTAGTGATCCAATATCAGCTGCTATTATGGATAGACATGATAATTACTCAATGAATGATGGACGAGGAATTATTTCAGATGCAAATAACACTGGCTCAGAATTTGAAAATCTGAAATCATTATTTCCAGGAGAAGTTTTTGATGATGCAGATGGTGATTTTAAACTTCATCATAAATTTGGAATAGTTGATGCAGCCAGTACTACATCAAATCCTCAAGTAATTACTGGTTCACATAACTGGTCTGCTTCTGCTAATGAAAAGAATGATGAAAACACTCTTATTTTACATGATATTTATATTGCAAACCAATATATGCAAGCGTTCAAAGCTATGTATAATAATGTTGGTGGAACAACAGATTTTGAAATTCCAACAATTGTCTCGGTTGATGAAAATAAATCAATTCCGATAGAATTTGTTTTAGAGCAAAATTATCCTAATCCGTTTAATCCAAGTACAACTATTAATTATTCTATACCTGTAGGGAATTGGCTTGCCCAATCCTCTACAAATGTAGCATTAAAAGTTTACGATATTCTTGGAAGAAATGTAGCTACACTAGTAAATCAAGAACAATCACCAGGCAACTATTCAGTGAAATTTAATGCCTCTAATCTTACTAGTGGAATTTATTTTTACAAATTGCAATCAGGAAGTTTTTCAGAGATAAAAAAGATGATTTTGATGAAATATAATCAAAGTAATTTATTCAAAAAGCCCAATACTCAAAAGGAATTGGGCTTTTTTTTTTGATTGAAAAGCTCTCTTATTATAGCTAAGTTAACTAAAAACATTCTATAAGTAAATATTGAGGGATTTATGAAAACGTTTTATTCTATTTTATTTTTTACTGTGTTTTTATCGCATAATCTATTTGGACAAATTGAGAAAATTAAACAAATAACTGATTTAGATTTTGATGTTCGAAATCCTAATTATAGCAACAGTATATATAGCTACCCAGAATCACCATTTATAACTTTTGAAGTCCACTCAGATTCCTCTTCAGAAATTGCAATTTCAAGTTATTATAATTGGAATGATACTTTTAAATCACCAATATTTGTTACAAATAATGGGGTGCATAATACTAATCCTGTTGGAATGGCATTTGACGAATTACACAATCCAAATAACCAAATAATTGTATGGGAAACTGATATTAACGGAAATGTTGATTTAGTTTACAAGCAATATACAGTAAATAATTTCAATGATTACACATTTGGTGAAGAGCAATTTATTACACAAACATCTGCTGATGAGAATGATTTCTCTTTTGGGCTGAGTTCTAATAATGTCAGCATTCTTGATTTTTAAAAAGGCTCTGGTTAACTAAAAAGCACTGTCATGCTGAATTTATTTCAGCATCTCGAACACCTCATGAGATTCCGTG
>JAQICK010000124.1 GCA_027858595.1 Melioribacteraceae bacterium | reverse complement strand
TGACTCTCTGCGGTTGCCAACATATCTTTTGCAGAACCTACGTTGCCTTGTGCAGCTTGCATTAGTTTTACTTTTTGGTCTAATGCTTTTCCAACATTAAAGCCAGATGTATCATCTGCTACACTGTTGATCCTTTTTTGTGTTGCTAAACGCAACTGTGCTTTTTCAGATTTTGAATTCAAACTTGCTAAAGCATTATAAGCTTTTAAAGCTCCGATGTTTGTATTAATTTGGAATCCCATCTTTTTCTCCGTTTATTAATTTATTAAAATTGGTTCTAACTTTTTTATTACACTATTTAGTTTCTCTTGAATACCTGCTATGTGCGAAAACTCATTCATGGCAAACTCCAACAACTCTGGAATTTTATCATATTTGTTTTCATCAACATAAATTGAAATTAAATAGAAAACTTGCGAAGGATCCTTCACTTCTAACTTTAGCGAGTTCTCAAATACTTGTGCTGCTTCAGTTCTATAATTGTTTTCATTAAGGCTTAATCCAAGCCTTGTTAAATATTTTGAATTCATTTCAAACTTGTCGTTTAGAAAGAATAAAGCATTCAATTGCGATTGCTTGTTTTCAATTCGGGATATTAGTATTAGATAGAGGTCTAAGCTATCAACATCAACGGATTGTCCTAAATAGCTAAATTCCTCTTCGTATAGTTCAATGTAGTTAAAAAGTTTTTCTATTAATTCAACTTCACGTTTGTCCGAGTTTTTAGACCTGCTAAGCTCCAATAAATAATAATTGAACATGTATTGATTTTCACCAGAAATAGAGAGATATAAACCATGCTTTAATATTTTTTCTTCTGGTAGAATTACATCAATTAAGTTTGTTAAATTTTCTCTACTCTCAATTTTTCTGTTCTCATTTAGAGCAGTTTTACAGAATTCAATTGCTTTGTTGTTTTCACCCTGAGAATTATAAATTTGAGATGCAATTAAATTGAGAAGTGGATGTTTTGTATCTAGGCTTAATCCAGCTGTTACATATTCCAGAGCTAAATTAATTTTATTATCACGCATTGCATAATCGGCTAATGTTAAATATCCAACAGCTTTATATTCATTTTTTAACTCAGTATCTTGAATGGCTATTTTGTGATATTTAATTTCATTTGCTCTATCTTCAAGCACTTTATAGGTATTCGCTAATTGAAATGCATAATAAGATGAGGGATTAGATTGGTACTCTTCCAGCAAAGGCGATAGGTTGCGTTCAGCTTTTTTCTTCAAGCCAGCTTTATCAACGTTATAACCTAAATGAACAATTTCAATTTTAGAATTTATTACGGAATAATTATTGGCATACAATGAGGCTTCAAACTGTTCGTGGGCTTTTCCAGAAAAGGAGATGTTTTCAGAGTTATGGAAAAGTCGAATATACTTCATAAATATAGGAGTTCCAGTAGCTTCGTTGACATTATTAATTAAGCAGTTTACTCCTAATAAAGTATCTTCTTTCACTATATCCAGTAGTTCAGATTTAGACCTTCTCACTAGTCTTTCATCTGCATCTAGGTATAAAATCCAATTGCCGGTTGATTGTTTTAACGCAAAATTTCGAGCAGCAGAAAAATCATTTATCCACTTAAAGTGAAATGTTTGGGCTCCAAATTCTTCGGCTATTTTAAGCGTGTTATCTGTTGAGCCTGTATCGACAATAATAATTTCATCCACAATGTCTTTTACAGATTCGAGGCAATCTCTTAAGTTTGCTTCTTCGTTTTTTACAATCATACTTAGCGTTAACTTGGACATTTTGTTTCCGTTAGTTTAAAACTAAATTATTATGATTTTCTTCTAATCCTAAATCTCTGTTAACTTTTGCGAGACCAGAAACAGCAAATAAATTTCCAGGGTTGTTTTTTATAGCCCATTCAAACATTGTTTTTGATTCTTCTTCTTTATACTGCATATGGAATACTTCTCCTAAGCCAGCACATGCTTGGGAAGAATTAGGATTAATTTCTAAAGCACCGGCATACATATCGGTAGCTTTTTCTAAAGAATTTAGACCTAAGTAATTAAAACCTTTAAGATTTAGTAAGCTAACCAAAATAGCTTCTTTCTCTTTTTTTGACAATTTTTCTGCTTCAAGCACTTCATCTAAATTAGATAATACTTCTAACGATTCATTGTATCTTTTGCTATTAAATGAATCGTATGCTGAATCTACTAATTGATTCATGTTCATAATAATTCTCCTTTGTTT
>JAQICK010000109.1 GCA_027858595.1 Melioribacteraceae bacterium | reverse complement strand
GGAACAAACTAATGCACAATTAACGCAAGAAATAGCAGAAAAAAGACTCGCAGAAGAAGCACTTAACATTACAGAACAAAGATTATTAACAATGTGGAATTCTGTTCAGTCTGGTGTGTTATTAGTACGAAAGGACAACAGTTACATTATTGATAGCAATCCATCAGCACAGAGGATGTTAGGATTACCTCAAAAAGATATCATAGGAAATAGTTGTCATAATTTTATTATAAATAGTGATGGAGAAGAGTGTGCTTTTAGCCAAGTGAATTTGGATAAAGACTACCATCCCGATTGTTTTCTCGTTGCAGCTAATGGAAAAACAATTCCAATTCTTAAAACTGAAATTGAGCTTGAACTTAACGCAATTAAATTCTGGTTAGTAAGTTTCACCGATGTAACAATATTAAAAGACGCTGAAAAGGCATTAGTATATTCAAAAGAACAAGCTGAAAATGCTGATAAGCTTAAATCAATATTTTTAGCACAAATGTCTCACGAAATACGCACACCTATAAATGTTATGTTAAGTGTATCTTCCCTACTCCAGTTGGAAGTTGGAGATAAGCTGGACGAGGAACAGTTAAGCTATTTTAATTTAATTAACAAATCTGGGAATAGAATAACTAGAACTGTTGATTTACTTATCAATCTTTCAGAAATACAAGCTGGTACTTATGAACCGATGGTTAAGCGGTTTGATTTATACTCAGAAGTGTTAAGTAATCTTTTGCTAGAATATAAAAAAAGAGCTCTAGAGAAAAACATTAATTTAGTAATAAATTTCAATGCAGAAAACTCTTATCTGTATGGAGATATTTATACTATCGAACAAATATTCAGACAACTTTTTGATAACGCAGTAATATTCACTGAAACTGGAAAAATTTCAATTTCAATTTTTCAAAACAATTACGAAAAGTTAGTAGTTGAAATTCAAGATACTGGAGTTGGAATCAGTCAAGAATATATGAAGAAAATATTTTCACCGTTTACTCAAGAAGAAATGGGTTACACTAGAAAATTTGATGGAAATGGAATTGGATTATCCTTAGTAAAAAGTTACTGCGATTTGAATAAAGCAAAAATTGAAGTTGAAAGTGAGAAAGGAATTGGTTCTACTTTTAGAGTGATTTTTAGTTAGAAATCTTTATGATTCTATCCAATTTACTATTCTCAAAATATTATGTGATTTCCACAATTTGCCAGTATCTTTTATAGGAGGTTCTACATCACTTTTGTTGGCAGACAATTGGGAATTTTCAAGAATTCTAAGAGATTCCCACTAGAATTTTGTAAAAGTAGTTGACTATATCTATAAATCAAGTCTTTAACCAATATTAAATTCCATATTATCAGCCGATGGGAAATCGAGTAATCTTATATCAATTCACTCAATAAAAATTCTTAAATTTCAGTGCTAAAAATTTGAAATATATGTGATAGACTTATGAATCGAAAAATTATTATTCCAAAACAAATTATAACTTTTAATTCTGCCATGGATATCCACCGTGATTCTTTTATTGAAATAGAAGATGGAATTATTATTAGAATTGATGTTCATAACTATATTGATATTAACGATTATGATGGAGAAGATTTTAATTTCTCCAATCTTACTTTAATGCCAGGATTTGTTCAAACACACATCCACCTTTGCCAAACTCTATTTCGCGGATTAGCAGACGATATGCAGTTATTAGATTGGTTGCAAAAAAGAATATTTCCTTATGAAAACAATCACAACCCTGAGTCTCTTAGAATTTCTGCACAACTTGGAATAAGCGAATTATTTATGAGCGGAACTACAACACTTTTAGATATGGGAACAATGAATCATCAAGATGTCGTTTTTGAAGAAATGATTAAATCTGGAATCCGTGGGTTTTCTGGTAAATGTATGATTGACGAAAATGATTTATTTCCAACATTTAAGGAATCCACAGAAGCTAGTTTGAATTCAACAATTGAATTGGCAAATAGTTTTAATAATTCTGGAAATGGAAGAATTCACTACGGGTTTGCCCCAAGATTTGTTCTCTCATGTAGCGAAGGGTTAATGAAAGAGACATCAAATATTATGAAAGATTTTGAGGGCTCGCTTTATCACACGCATTCATCCGAAAACAAAGGCGAAATTGAAGCTGTGCGAAGCAAATATGGAAAAGAAAATATTGAATATTTCAATTCTATTAATGTTCTTTCCGATAGAACCGTATTGGCTCACGCAATACATACAAATGATAAAGAAGTTGAATTGTTGAAAACAACTGGAACACGTGTTGCACACTGTCCATCATCAAATCTAAAACTAGGTTCTGGAATTGCAGAAATTCCAAGATATATTGATGAAGGAATTTCTGTCTCAATAGGTGCAGATGGTGCTCCATGCAATAATAATTTAAACATGTTTACAGAGATGAGACTTGCTTCATTAATCCAAAAACCGATACATGACCCAGTTGTTATGGATGCAAAACAGATGGTAAGACTTGTAACAATTGAAGGAGCAAAGGCTCTGCATTTATCTCACGAAATTGGAAGTATCGAGGTTGGGAAAAAAGCAGATTTACAATTACTCAACTTGGAGAAAGCAAATCATTCAATGCTGGATGGAGATGATAATTTGTATTCATCAATAGCTTATGCCGCCGATAAATCTGATGTTCATTCGGTAATGGTGGAAGGGAAATGGGTTGTTAGAAATGGTTCAAATCTTATTTATGATGAATCTGAAATGCTAATAAATGGTAAAGCAGAATTAAATAAACTGTTAAGTAGAGCAAAAATAGATTAAGGAATAGAAAGAATGGCAAGCAAAATTGTTGTTATTATAAGTACTTCTGATGTGGAGAAAGCAAGAACTGGTGCAATGTATGCGAAGAATGCTCTTAAACATGGATGGATGGAGGATGTTAAAATATTCATCTTTGGCCCTGCACAAAAGCTACTTTTGGAAGATATAGAACTTCAAAAATTTGTTAAAGAAGTTTCTGAGTTAAAAGAGACTCCAATTGTATGTCAGTATATATCCGAGAGAGATGGAAACAGCAAGGACTTGAAAAAAATAGGAGTTGAAGTTAAGCCTGTTGGTCGTCTTATCTCTGAATTTATAAATGATGGATTTGTTCCAATGGTTTGGTAAAAATTTTAAATTGAAGACTATGAAAAAACTAATATTCGCCACTGGTAATAAAGGCAAACTTAAAGAAGTAAAAAAGATATTTGAAAATACAGATTACAAAATAATTTCTCTTTATGATTTAGGAGATGTTCCAGAAATAATTGAGGACGGCAACACCTACGAAGCTAATTCATTAATTAAAGCCAAAGCAATTTATAACATTCATAAATTGCCCGTTATTGCTGACGATTCTGGACTTTCAGTTGAACAGTTAAATGGAGTGCCTGGAGTTTACTCGGCTCGCTATGCAGGAGAGAATTGCACGTATGACGATAACAATCAAAAGTTGATAAAAGAGTTGGCAAAATTTGATGAGCCACACAATGCAAAGTTTGTTTGTTCAGCAGTCTTCTTCGATGGAGAAAATATTAAAAAGGCATTTGGGGAACTTCATGGAGAAATAATTTCGGAATTTAAAGGAACACACGGTTTCGGATATGACCCTGTCTTTGTTCCAAAAGACTCAGATAGAACATTAGCTGAATTCTCAAGCGAAGAGAAAAACAAAATTAGTCATAGAGCAATAGCGTTTAATACTTTGAAAAAATTATTGGAAAATTAAAAAGAGCATCATGAAAAAAGTATTTTTCGCAATATTATACTTTCGCTATTTACCATGAATATTCAGGTCAAAAACAAGGGTTATAGGAACTATATCAATTGACTATCAATTAAAAATGTAAAAAAATCTAATTATCTAAAATAAGCTCTTCTCTTCCCCACTTTTTGAGATGAGAAGTAATGTGTTCAACTACTTGCTTGTGTTGTTCACTTCCATTACCAGTTATTTCAAGTGGCTTGCCAAAAGAGAAATAGACTTTTTTGTTTGTATCAATTGCACCAAATTCTTTCATAATTTTTCCATTTCCCCAAGCATCAGTAAGCAATGCTATAGGAACAATTGGAACATTATTTCTTTTTGCTAATTTAATTCCCAGTGTATTAAAATTGCTTTGGTCAAAAATAGGGCTTCGTGTTTTTTGAGGGAACAAAATTATTGAACGCCCATCTTTTAATCTTTCTGCTCCCTGATCCATAACTTGCATTAAGTCTTCTCGAGCATTTTCTCTAGTTACAATTATTGGATGACGCGAACTATTTATAGGACCAAAAAGCGGAGTTGTGTTTAGCTCTTGTTTAGTCACAAATACTACAGGTTTTACTGGGTTAATAATTCTTGGCAGTGCAATGGTTTCCAACGTGCTCATGTGATTACCAATAAACACAGCTGGTCCGTCAAAAGAAGTGAAATTATGCATCCCATCAATTTCAATTTTCACACCAACTTTCTCCAAACCATCCATTATCATTACTGATGAATTGACCCAATTGAAACGGTCGTAAATGTTTTTTCTTGTTAATCGATTTGCAAAGAAAAATATATTCAATAAATTAGGAAAAAATCTTAACTCAGCTGGAATTATAGATTTCTTCTCCGCATCTATTGGGGTTTTGTAAGTGTCTTGCTTTGCAATTATTGAAACGTATTCTTTTGCTATTTTCATTTATTTTTTGTTTTTACTTTGGCAGCATTAGTAAGTAGTAGATGGGCATGCCCATCCACTACTTAAATTGTGATAATCTACTTTGTATATCTCAACAAAATCGCTTTTACCAAATCATAAAATTTAGCAGTTGCTGGAATATTTAATCTTTCATCTGGCGAATGTGCACCTTCTATTGTAGGTCCAAAAGATATCATATCAATTCCAGGATATTTTGCTCCAAGAAGTCCAGTCTCTAATCCAGCATGAATAGCTTTAATTTCTGGTTCTGAATTGTAATTTTCTTTGTAAACTTCTTTAGAAATTTTTAACAATTGAGAATCCATGTTTGGTTGCCATCCTGGATAACCGTCGCCAGTATCAACTTTATCGGCACCACCAAGTTCAAAAACAGATTTAACCATATTGGAAACATGCCATTTAGCACTATCAATTGCACTGCGTTGACTTGTTCCAATGACTAATTGATTATCAATTATTCCAACTGTAGCTAGGTTTGTTGAGGTTTCAACTAATTCAGGTATATCAGGACTCATTGCTGATATTCCGTGAGGTGCAGCTAGAAAAATTTTTATTAAGTTACTTGCAAATTCTTTAGTATATATTTTTTCAACATTGGATTCTTTTTTTGCAAACAATATTTCTAAGCCAGGGTCATTCACATTAAATTCAAGTAAAGTATCAGAAATAAATTTGTCTGCTATCTCTTTCACTTTTGATTCATCAGATGGATTGATTAACATTGTTACTTCGGATTCACGAGGAATTGCATTGCGAAGTGAACCACCAGATATTGCTGCTAATTCAAATTCAACTTCTGTTTCAACCCTATTAAGTAACTGAGCTAATAAACGAATTGCATTTGCTCTACCATTTGCAACATCTAAACCTGAATGACCACCTTTTAATCCAGTAATCATAAGCTCATACGAAGTTAAGTCGGTATTGTTTTCAATATAATCTAATTCAAAATAGCCACGTGTGTCTTGACCTCCAGAACATCCAACATAAAAAGCACCATCTTCTTCCGAATCAAGATTAAGCAAAGTCATTCCAGTTATAAAACCAGGTTGAAGGGCGTTTACACCTGTCATTCCAGTCTCTTCATCAACAGTGCAAAGTAATTCAAGAGGTCCGTGAATCACAGAGTTGTCAGTTGCAACAGCCATTCCAGCTGCGACGCCTATTCCGTTATCTGCACCAAGCGTAGTTCCTTCGGCTGTAATCCAATCGCCATCGCGAAAAATTTTCAATGGATCATTTTCAAAATCGTGGTCTGTTACTTTATTCTTTTCGCACACCATATCAATGTGACCTTGAATAACAATTGTTGGAGCATTTTCATAACCAGGTGTTGCTGGAACTTTGATGACAATATTTCCAACTTCATCTTCTACAAATTCAAAATCATTTGAAGTTGCAAAATCTCTAACGTGAACTCTAATTTTTTCTTCTTTTTTTGAAGGATGTGGAACTTGTGTAATTCCATAAAAATATTCCCAAACTAATTTAGGTTCTAATCCTTCTATTGCTGCCTTTGACATACTTACTCCTTTTTATATAATTTTAACTAGCTATGACGAATGTTTAGAATATCTCCGTCTTTAACTATATACTGTTTACCTTCTAATCTCCAAACACCTGCTTCTTTACACTTACTAAAGGAACCGTGTGTAATATAATCATCGTAGTGCACAACTTCTGCACGGATAAATTTATTGTAAAAATCTGTATGTATAACACCTGCCGAATCTTGTGCCGTATAATTTTTTTTAATTGTCCAAGCACGGCATTCGTCTTCGCCAACAGTTAAAAATGATTGAAGACCTAACTTATCGTATGCTGAACTCAATATTTTTGCGAGAGCCGATTCTTTAATTCCGTAGTCTTCCATAAAAGTTGCACTATCATCTTCATCCATACTAGAGAGTTCATATTCAATCTTACCAAAAAATGGGACTATCGTTTCTCCTTTATTAGAAAGACTTTCACGGATTTGGCTTATAATAACATCAACATTTTCGATGGAATTTTCATCGAAATTGACCCCAATTAATAAAGGTTTCATTGAAAGCAATTGATATCCCGAAAGAACTTTTAACTCGTCATCTGTTAGTTCTAATGTACGTAAAGGCTTCTCTTCTTCAACATGAGCAAAACACTTTTCGATAATAGGTAATTCTTTTTTTGCTTTCTCATCCTTAATTTTCATTATTTCTTTTTTCAATTTTTCAATTCTACCATCTAAAAAGGCTAAATCGTAAAACAGAAATTCTGTTTCAAGAAATTCAATATCCCTCACAGGATTAACAGTATTCATAGGATGTGCAACTGAGCCATCACTGAACTGACGCACAACATAAAATAAAGCATCATTGTTTTTTACATTATTTAAAAATTGAGTAGTGATTTTCACTTTCCCATCATCCGACATTTTTAAGCCAGGTGTGTCAAAAATTTCAATAGTTGCATGAACAGTTTTTTTAGGATTAAACATTTCTGTCATTCTATCAAGTCTTTCATCGGGAACTTTAACAACCTCTATCGTCGCTTCATCTTTCCCCATCTGCATTTCATCTTCTTCTATACCAGCAATTGTATTAAACAATGTTGTCTTACCGGAATATTGTAATCCTACTAAACCTATCTGCATAATTATTTCCTATTTATCTTTTATCGAACCAAACGGATTTTTAGAAATTTCAATAAAACCTACATCTTCTCAATGGGATGCAGCGTCCTGAAATAGGTTGACTCCTACTTTTAAGAAAATGAATAAATAAAGTATCGAAGATACTTTATTTATTCTGTAATCGTTTCATGTTTTTTGTAATAGTTCTTCCATTT
>JAQICK010000252.1 GCA_027858595.1 Melioribacteraceae bacterium | reverse complement strand
TACTTAAGTAGTGGTTGTTTTCTTTCTCCTTCTAGAGAACATGGCGTCTGCTTGCAGACGCCTTTTTATATCAATTAGAAAGAATCCTTAGATTTACGTTAATACTAACACACCTATCTTTTCCAAAATGAAATTTTATCAAAAAATGTATTACTGCTTTTGCTAAATGAAAAATCCATAATTGTGGAATAAGACTTGTCAAGAACGTAAGCAACTGGATTAAAAACACGTTTAAGAATATCGCCAGATTTATCTTTAGCAATTTGCAGAATATTTGAGTTAACTTGTTTAATAACTTCAGAAGTTAAATCTTTAGCAGTCGTAGCAATAAAAATTGAGGAAGGATATAAATCTCTATCTTTCTCAATGTAGAGTGTTTTACAATAATTTTCAGTAATCAAAGAAACCCTAGTTAATAAAGCAGCATTTACAAACCCATCAACAAGTGAAGTTACAATTTTATCTATAAATGGAATTGACTTAATAGTTTCGGTGGCAAGCTTAGAAAAAATTTCATTAGTAACATATTCCACACCCTCCGTTCCACCAATGATAATTGAATAATAAACTTTTTTTGCAATAATTAAAAGTTCAATTGTGCTAACCCTTCCGTTGTATAAAACAAAAATCTCTTTTACCAAATTGACCGATGCAGAAAGAATCATGACTGAATCGATAAAACCATTTTGCGAAACACTTGTGCTATAGAAAAGCCTATTCACATATGATTTTCTTATAGCGTAACTTTCTTTGTCAAGAGTAGAAATAATTATTTGATAGCTTTCATCATTTTTTTGAAGGGAAAGAACGTCAATTTTAGATTTTACTAAAAACGGATTTTTAGCAAACTGTTCTATCCTTTTCTCTCGAAGCGTTTCAACTTCCGATTGAACTTTTGTTGGGCCAAGATTAGAAGGAAGTCTTACAATTTTTACTATTGGTAAAATTGCAAAATAGAATAAGAATAAAAGTATTGCCGTGAATACTGAATAAGCCAAAAAGATATTTACAGATTCAAGTGAAGTCCAAAGGAAAATCATTTCCCTAAAAATAAAATATAGGAATATCACTGAGAAAAATATGATGAACTTTTTTATTGTTTTCATTTTAACATCTCTATTTCAGAAGTAGTAATTTCTTTGCCGCTGCAAAGGTTGCTAAACCAGTTGAAGAAGAAGTTAGTTGATAAAAATAAATTCCTGAAGTTAAATTACTTGCATCAAATTTCACTTCATAATTTCCTGCCATTTGATTTTGAGTTACTAATGTAGCAACTACTTGCCCGAGCATGTTGTAAACAACTAAACTAATTGCAGCCGATTCACTATTTACGTTTATTGGGATTGAATATTTTATTGTCGTTGATGGATTAAACGGATTTGGATAATTTTGCGAAAGAGAAAATTCGTAATCCATTTTTGAATTATCAGAAACAGAGACTTCTGGTGAAAATTCAAAATCCACAACAACTGGAAGATGATCTGCAACTGATGTAACATCACTGCTTTGTAAATTATAAATAATCAAACTATCTTCTGGTAAAGCATTTGTAAATAGGACATAACTATTTACTGCAGTCATCACAGAATTTGAATAAACAACATAATCTAATCTTCCTGGACTAAAAGAATTACCTTCATCGTACCAAGTAAATGTAGAGGGACTATTAGTCGTAACTGGTTTTGAATCTGCAAAATAAGTGCTATCCCAATCAGGTAAAAATGAATTACCGTAAATATTGTTATTAACAATTTCGCCATTTATTAAAGTAGTCTGTTGTTGTTTGTATCCAACAAGGTTCATATCACCAACAATTACAATAGGGGAGCTTTGCTCCATTGTTAAAACTCCACCATCTTCCTTTGCATCTCTAATGAATGCCATAAAATTGTCAATCTCTTTTTGACGAGAATCATTATTTGCACAACAAGGCGTGTGGGCATTAACAAAAAGTAATTCTTTTTGATGGTCTTGCAAATCGATTACAAAAGCTGTGTTGTTATCAATTGCAAAACTTTTTGAAATAGGAGATCTGCTTACAGTAATTATATCAGGTCTATCAATATCTGCTGTAACTTTAGAGGAATACCACGCTTCACCAACAGCTGAAGGTAGAAATTCCTCAATCAAATCAGCAGTTTGTTGGGCCGTGTGGTCGTAAATTTCTTGAAAGCCTATTATATCAGGGTCAATTGCCTGAAATATCCTACGATGTGCTTCTTTTTTATCCGAATCAAAAAGTTGGTCTCTTTCAACATTGTAGGACACAATTCTTAAATCGCTTTCATACAATTTTTTGATTGAATAATTTACTTCGAGCTGTGGCAAATATTGTTCAAGACTATATTCATATCCGCCACTTTCGTTCGGAATTATGTCCCCATTTGTAATATTATTTTTTACAATAATTTTCATCGTGGAATATGGAAATAGAGTACGTCCATAGATTATGGAATTTAGATTAATATTAATTTCAAAAATATCAGAAGTTACAGTTGGTATTGTTACTAATCCAATATCTTCATGGGAAATATAAGTTGAAGTATTATCGTAATAAAATTTACCCCCACGTTCACCAAATTCATATTCCAACTCTGCACCAATTCCATTGGTAGAATATCCTGTAGAAGAATTATTATCCGAATCAATATATAGAGTAAGCGAATTCACATCTTGCAAATTTATTTCAGAATTCATTTCAAGTAGAAGAAATAGGAAGTCATTGTAATTTGTAGCTTTAAGTGATAACAAATCAATGCCAGATGTAGCATCGTTGGTATCGGAAACACTAGAAATATTATCCCAGTCAGAGTATATTTCATCAAGTAATATTCTATGTTCTTGCGAGAACAAATTATAGTTCATCAGTGAAATCAATATTAGAATTATTAAATTGAATTGTTTCATTTTCCCAACTTTTGAATTTTTAATAAATATTTTTTTAAGTTTCAATTTAATATAATTACTTGTAAATATTTCCTTTTTAAGCTAAAGGAAGGCGAATATTATCTTGCAATTTTATGATTAGTAAGAGTAACTTATATGTCGAATTAGTTTTTATTTACTATTTTTGGTTGCCGAATGAAATCATTTTTTTTTTGGATTTTAGCCCTATTTATAACGCTATCATCCGCTATATATCAACGTATGACTGGTCCAACTCACCCAACTTCAGGGACTGTAGAATTTAATAACTCAGATGTTGACTACTATTTTTATAGAACACAAGGTGGGACCGTTGACCATCTTGTGAGCATTCATGATAAAGACACAACAATTTCTGCAACTCTTTTTTGGAAAAGATATAAATCTGATGATGCCTGGACAACAGTTGAAATGCAATCTCGCAACGATAGTTTAATTGCTTTTTTACCAAATCAACCACCCGCTGGTAAATTAGAATACTATATAAAGTTGTCAAACGGTATGGATGAAATAAATCTTCCTAAAGACAATACTGTTGTTATTAGGTACAAAGGCTCTGTACCAGATACAATTTTAATTATACATGTAATTTTTATGTTTTCTGCAATGTTGCTTTCGGTCAGAACTGGAATTGAGGCTTTTAGAAAAGAGCCAAAGTTATTTACGCTAACTTATTGGACTTTAATAACACTCTTTATCGGCGGGCTTATCTTTGGTCCCATAGTTCAGCAATATGCTTTCGGAGCTTTGTGGACTGGATTTCCTTTCGGACATGACTTAACGGATAACAAAACGCTAATAATTTTTATTGGATGGATTGTAGCATTGTTTATGTATAAAAAATCTGCTCATCCAGTAAGATGGGCAATTGCCGCATCAATACTGATGATGGCAATTTATTTAATTCCTCATAGCACACTTGGTAGTGAAATAGATTACAAAAAATTAGATAAAGAAAAAGCTCAACAAGAATTATTAGATTCTACTAATAAAGAATTAAAAGATATTTAAATTAAATATAGGTTAGTAAAATGAAGAAAGTTATTTTATTTATGGTGCTATTGTTTACATCAATTATGGCACAGGATTCTGTTCAATCATTTATTTCTATTAAGAATACTGGAGTTCAAGAATTTTTAGATAAATATCCAGAGTATGATGGACGTGGCACAATTGTTATGATACTTGATACTGGTATTGATATTGGTGTTGATGGACTTACAAAAACAAGCACTGGCGAAGATAAGGTTTTAGATGTGCAAGATTTTACTGGTCAAGGCGATGTTAAATTCTTTGAGGCAGAAATTGAAGAGGATGATGATACTCTATTTTTTATGAATGAAGATATGAATTACAAAATTTCTGGTGCGGATAAACTCTCACTCAAAGCTAGTGATGAAAAATATTTCATCGGAGTTTTAGAAGAGAAATTGTGGTTAAACTCAGGCTCTAGAGTTAAGGATATAAATAGTAATGGAAAAGAGGATGATAAATTTTATTTTGTTGTTTTCAAAGTTGAAGAAGATAGCACATCGTATTGGGTAACATTTGTTGATACTGATGCTGATGGAGATCTATCTGATGAGACTCCAATAAGAAATTACAAAGAGAAGCATCAAACCGTTGATTTAGAGGGGGAAGATGAACTTGCTTTCTTTACAATTGCCTTGAATATTTTTCCAGAGCTTAATAAAGCAACTTTCTTTTTTGATGATGGAAGTCACGGAACACATTGTGCTGGTATTGCTTGCGGAAACAGCATAGGAGAAACTGCTCTAAACGGAGTTGCTCCGGGAGCTTACTTAATGGGTTTCAAATTGGGAAACAATAATCTTACTGGTGGTGCAACAGTAACTGAAAGCATGAAAAAAGCTTATCTCTATGCTGATAAAATTTCCAAGGAGAGAAAAGAACTTTGCATAATTAATATGAGTTTCGGAATTGGATCTGAGATTGAAGGTCACTCAGATATGGAGAAATTCTTAGAAAAATTAGTAAAAGAAAATCCATACCTATACATAGCAACATCTAATGGAAATAATGGTCCCGGCATTTCTACTACTGGATTGCCAGCTGCAACAGATGCAATTTTCTCTTCTGGGGCTGTGCTTGCTCAAGATGTTGGAAATGATTTATATGGAACCGTTTTGGACAAAGATATAATTCTACATTTTTCATCGCGTGGTGGAGAAGTTGCAAAACCTGATGTTGTAGCTCCTGGTGCTGCAACTTCAACAGTCCCTAATTTTATGCCGGTCGATAGATTTTGGGGAACAAGTATGGCATCTCCTTATTCTGCTGGCGTGATGTCTCTAGTTCTTAGTGCAGCAAAAACTGAATTTCCTGATGTTAAAATTCCATCAAAATTTTTATATAAAGTTTTACGCGAAAGTGCTGTTCCGATGGAAGGATATGATAGAATTGATCAAGGCACCGGTATGATAAATGCAATGAGAGCATTTGACTTACTTAAAAAATATATAAACAATGGTGAACTTAAGAATTTTGAAACTTATACTATTTCAGCATTTGCTCCAAATATGCCTAAAGGAAAAGCTCCAAGCCTGTATATTAGAAATGGTGCTTATTTAAAAGGAGATGAAAATTTTTCATTCAAAGTAACGAGAGATAATCTTATTGACCAGAAAAAATTCTATCGTTTGTATAATATAAAAAGTGATAGCGATTGGTTAGTTCCAATGACAAAACAAACACGAATTAGAAATAGTAATTCTGCAACTGTTTCTTACCGATTGGATAAATCAAAAATGACAAAACCTGGAATGTATAATGGAGTAATTTTAGGGTGTAGAAACAACACACGCATTCCAGAATTTGAAATGATGGCAACAGTAATTGTTCCCTATGAATTTAATGCAACAAACAGATATTCCAAAACTTGGAAAGCAGAGGTTATTAGTCAGGGAATGCACAAAAGATATTTTCTTGAAGTTCCAGCAGGTGCAAATTCATTACGCTTAAAATTAAATTCTGAAAATGATTCCTACACAAACTTGCGTATGTATCTTCATAATCCGGAAGGCGAAAATGTGATGTCCAACTATCTTGCATCGGGACTCACAGATGAAGTAAGTGAAAAATTTTATCATAATCTTGAACCGGGTATATATGAATTAGTAATATTAGGGCAATTCACTGCAAAACAAAAATCAACATACGATCTAACTGTTGAGTTTAAGGGAATGACAAGATTGGATACTGACCCAATATGCCCAAAAGAGAATACAATAGAAGTTGTAAATTATTTAAATAAAGTTGAAGCGTATAAAATGAGTGGTGATATTCTTGGATATCAAAAAGACTTTTCAATATTTATGGATAGCGTTGAAACTTATGATTACAACTTTACTTTAAAGAAAGGTGAAAAAGCTAAATACTTCCAATTAGAAATTTCAAAAACTGACTTTAATAAAGTAACAGATTTTGCATTTGTAATTTATGATGAAGATGGAAAGAGTTTAAGTGGTGATGGTCTCTCGTATAGCAACGGTTCTATCTCAATGTATAATTCATTTAAAGAAGATTCTACAAATTTGATTCTTCGCCTAATTCCTGCATACTCTTGTGGAGTTGGACAAATAGATGTAAAAATTGTTGAAACAACTTTATTGAAAGAGAAGAAAGAGATTAAGCTTACTGATGCTGGTTCAAAAAGAGTTACTCTTTATCCGTCATTGAAAAAAACTCTTTCGTTAAAATATAAGTTGCCAGAATATAAAATTCCAGAAGGAACAAACTATTATGGAAAATTATATTTTAACTCTATTAATGATGAAAAAGAGATTGTGAAATTACCAATTTTAATAAAAAAATAAGAAGTTGGATAAGTAACTATAAAGCTACAGATTTGGCAGGTTTGTGAGGTAATACATAGCAAAGATGCAGCTTATTAAGATTTAACTAGCCCACGCATAAAGTGTGGGCTAGTTAAAATTATCTATACAGAAGCTTCTTCATTCTTTCTATCAATTCTTTCAGTTACAACTTTAAAAATTAAAAGTGAAACTGCCGATACTAATCCTATAGCAACAAAATAATACCAAATGTAATGTGCATTTGCATAATAGGAGGCTCGCTCAATTTCTGATATTCCTAATGGAAGTGTATTAGGATCAGGACAATATTTTGTTAACAAAAACCCTGAAAGCCCAAACCCAACTATTGCTGAAACGAACGAATGTATGTGACTAAATCCAAGATATAAACCCTCTTCACCTTTTGGAGCTTGAAAAGAGAAATACTCCAAAAATCGTGGAGATATGAAGCACTCCGCAAGACCTTGAATTGCAATTCCTACAATCATCATTACCGTTAGTGGATGTAAATCAAACATTCCAAAAAACGAAACTGCCGGTCCAGTAATTGCTTCCAACTCTTGACTCATAGCCATTGCGAGTGCAGAGATGGGCATAAGCATCATTCCAAACAACATAGAAGTAACAGCTTTTTGTTTCTTCATAAGTTGAGTTATTACAACAACAAATAAAACAACAATTCCTGGGTTTACATTGGCAAGCCATTCTGGTTTTGCTCCTTCATCTAAAAGACGAATCACATATTTTGGCATTGTTGCATAAAGTTGGCTTTGAATAATCCAAAACCCAGCAACAATTAATGTAAGAATCCATAAGCGTGGTTTATCAAGTATTCCTTTCAAAGCTCGTAAAGTATCTTGTATTGATTTGCTTCCAGATTTTTCGTCTGGTTCATCAAAAAAGAAGAATGTAAAAAGAAGTGCCACAAATGCCATTCCGGCAGAGAAAAAGTTTACATATTCTAAGCCTAAACCTTGACGGATAAAAGGAACAAATGTTTTTCCACTAAAAGCTCCAATGTTTACTATCCAATAAAATAGTGAAAATCCTCTAGCACGATTTTTTTCATTAGTAGTTTTGGCTACTGTTCCAGTAATCAATGGCTTAATAAACGATGCTCCAACCAATAAAACAAACAAGAAAAATATTACTGGAAGTTTTGTAGTATAGACGCCAAGGAAGAAATAACCGACAGTTAATAGACTGAATGCTAGTAGTAATCCCTTTCGGAATCCTATTTTATCACCATAGGCACCAACAAATGTAGGAAATAAGTAAAGTAATCCATAAAAAATACCGACAATAATCCCAGTCTCAATGTCAGTAAAACCAACAATATCTGTCATATAAAGGGTTAATACAATAAAGAAACCGTAGTACGCAGCACGCTCGCAGAGTTCCATAAAATTAGCAAGCCAAAAATCCTTAGGGAATTTCCAACTCTCTTTTTCAGCAATTTCACGCATTTTTATTCCATAGTAATTTGTAAAAGATAAATATTGGTTGGAAAGATAGTAATAAAATTTGGAACGAATTTTAAAAAATAATTGATTAAAGAGAGGAAGCAACTCCCTAGTTTTACTGATCTTTAGAGAAGTTGAGAAAGCAAAAAAAAATAAAGATTTTGTAATTGAAAGTAAATGGGTGATAGAATAAGAGGAACGTTTTTGTGGGGGCAGATCAAACAACCTATTATAGTTGCTTATAAATTGTGCTTATTCTTAATCCATTCGTAAGCTTCATTTATTTCTTTTGTTCGTTCATCAGCCATGCTTCTTAAATCTTTACCCAGACTTTCAACTTTATCGGGATGATATTGCCCAACTAATTTTAAGTATTTTTTCCTAATTTCAGATTTTTTAATATTTCCAGAAAGCTCCAAAATTGTCCCATAATATTTTGACTTTTGCGAATCGGATGCTGTTTTATAGTCAAACTTTTTATTGCTCGATGAAGTATATTTTTCAAACTTCTCGTAGCGTTCATATTTTTCGTAGCCATTATTTTTTTCATAACTTTCTTTCTTTTCTCTTCTTTCGTATTGCTCAGTGGTTTTATGATTATTTGAAGAGTTAGATGGACGCTTGCCTACAGATTTTAATATTCCGTTGTAAAACCCACTATTTTTGTCACCCATATTAATTAGATAATCTACTAATAAATAATTAAGGTGATTCCACTCTGTATTTACAACTTGCGATGACATTTTTACTAATCTTTTTTGAGTATGAACTTGTAATAAATTTGGACGAGCCTTGTCTATTTGAGTTTGATCGTACTTGGGAGGAATATATTTGAGTATTTGGTCTATCCAACTTTCGTCCGTGCTATAATTAACGAGTGTATATAACAGAAGAAATTCGTTTAGTGTATCTTCTTTGGAAATAGTGTTAATTACATTTTTTGAATAACTGACACATTTTAGATGTCCACTTAATGCGAAAATAAATTCGTTTAGAACCTGATCGCTATCTAATCTGAACCATTGGTAAAACACTGTAGTGGCAACACTATAAGTATAATTGTTTCTGAACTCTATACTTGTCATCACCTTTTTTGGTAAATATTTTTTGGAAAAATCATTTAATCCCTCATGGATATTTCCAATAGCGTTCCATATTTGTCTATAAATTTCATTATAAATTAGGGATGCTTCAGATGTTTTATTCTGCTCAAATAAATAATCGGCTGTGCCTCTTAAACCAGAAATGTTACTCAATTTTATCTTCTCACTTATATCAGGATATTATATTCACAATTTAGGGATGCGAGAGCTTAAGAACAAATATTTTGTTGGAAATTGAGTGATACTTTTTTGTAATTGCAAATTTGATTGAATAATAAATTACATTATTTTTAGTTTTTGTAAAAACATACATGGAGTAAAAATGGAATTTGTTGTAATTGGATATGACGGAAAAGATGTAGATGCTTCAAAAAGAAGAATGACAGTTAGAGAAGCTCATTTAGCAAATGCGAAAAAAATGTTTGATGATAAAAAACTTATTTTTGCATCTGCATTATTGGACGAAAATGAAAACATGAATGGTTCAATAATGTTTTGCGATTTTCCCTCTGAGGAAGCTATTCAATCTGAATGGTTGAATTCAGAACCTTATATAACTGGAAATGTTTGGGAAAAAGTAATTATTAAACGAACAAAAATTGCTAAACATTAGAAAATGAAATACTGCACTTACTTTTATCGACTCACGACTTGCGCAAAGTAATTAACCCAACTTCTGGTGGCATTCCTATTCGTCCAGGAAACCCAATGAAACCAATTCCAGTATTAACGTTTAGAACTTGTTTTTTATTCTTGTAAATTCCACCCCATTGTTTGTAACGCAAGTTAACTGGTGACCATCTCCATCCGGGGATTTCAATCCCAACTTGTGCACCATGTGTATGACCCGATAAAGTTAAATCGAGATTAGTGTTTCCAACAACTTGTGCATCCCAGTGAGTTGGGTCGTGAGACATAAGAATTTTAAACGAAGTATCATCAGTATTCTCAAGAGCTTTGTTCAAATCGCCATATTGAGGAAAAGGAGGAAGTCCCCAATTTTCAATTCCAATTAGTGTAATAAATGAATCGCCAATATTAATCTTAGTTGATTCATTCAGCATCATCTTGAACCCAACACGTTCTTGCAATTTTATAATATTATCTATATTCTCTCTTTTTTCTTCTGGAGAATCCCACCGAACATATTCGCCATAATCGTGATTACCAAGAATTGAATACATTCCATATTTAGCTTTAAGTTTTGAAAGAGTTTGTCTAAAAGGCGTGGCTTCCGTTGCAAGATTATTAACCAAATCTCCAGTAAAAAGAATCA